>NZ_JBEZWH010000004.1:0-270198 GCF_040703975.1 Spirillospora sp. NPDC029432 | reverse complement strand
GCGGGGCGCGGGCGCCGCGCCGGGGCCGCTCGCCGGCGCGGGCCCGCCAGTCGGTCCGCAGGGCGAGCCGGTCGGGGTGCTCCTCCTCGGCGAGGGCGGTCCGCATCCCGCGCAGGGCGTCGATCTCATCCATCGTTCTTCTCCTCGGGAAGGTGCTTGCGAAGCTTCCTGCGGGCCCGGTGGATCTTGGCCTTGACGGTGCCGAGGGGGAGGTCGAGCGTCGCCGCGATCTCCGCGTACGACATCTCCCCCCAGGCCAGCAGCAGGACCGCGCTGCGCTCCTGCGCCCCCAGCGAGGCCAGCGCCCCGGCCAGCCGGGGGCCGAGCGCCGCGGCCGAGGCCCGGTCGGCCGCCGGGCCGGCGAAGTCCTGCTCCGCGGGGTCCACGCCGCTCCGGGCGAACGCCCGGTACATGCGGGTCTCCTGCCGGTGGTGCCTGGCGATCAGGTTGCTGGCGATGCCCCACAACCACGCGCCGACCTCCGCGCGACCGTCGAACCGCTCCCGCCTCCGGAAGGCGGTCGCGAACGTCTCCGCGACCAGGTCGTCGGCCAGGCCGGGGCCGAGGCGCCGCCTGATGTACGCGTGGAGCCGCGGCGAGTGGCGGCGGAACAGCTCGCCGAACGCCTCCGGGTCCGCCAGGGAGGCGGCGACGATCTGCGGATCGTCCATCCCCTCCCCGACCCGGCTCACCATCGCCATGGGCGACTCTTCATGCTGCGTCCTCCGTGACTAGGGGGGTGCTAGGGGGCTGACACCCTCCTCTATCCCGAAGGCGGTCCCCCGGTTGCGTTCCGGCGGGCGGCGGTTCCCGTGGGGTAGCCGATCGGCTACCTTTGCCCCGGCTCCACCGATCATGTTCCGGCCACGGTCCCTCCCCGCACCCCCCCGACGTTTGGAGAGTCATGACCGAGATCAGCCGCCGTTCCCTGCTCGCCGGCACCGCCGCGACGGGCGCCCTGTCGGTCCTTGGAGCGTCGCCCGCCAGGGCCGCCAGACGCGGATCGGTGCCGGTGAGCCGCGAGGAGCGGCGCCTCGTGATCATCGGCTCCGGCTTCGGCGGCGGTGTGGCGGCGCTGCGGTTCGCGCAGGCGGGGGTGCCCTCGCTCGTCCTGGAACGCGGCCTCTGGTGGCGTACGGGCCCGAACGCCGAGACGTTCCCGCACGCGACCAGCCCCGACAAGCGCGCGATGTGGATGGGCTTGGATCCGGAGCTGTTCGGGATCCCGATGCCGGTCCACGACCCGTACACCGGCCTCCTGGAGCTGGTGAAGGGCGACGGGATGAACATCATGTGCGCCGCGGGCGTCGGCGGCGGCTCCCTCGTCTACCAGGGCATGACCCTCCAGCCGTCGGCGGACGTCTTCGAGGCGACCATGCCCGCCGGTCTCGACTACGGCCGGATGGACTCCGTGTACTACCCGCGCGTCGCCGGGATGCTCAAGCTCCGCACCGCCCCGGACGAGCTGATCGCGAGCCGGACGTACCTGCCGTCCCGGATCTTCGCGCGCAACGTCGAGCGCGCCGGCTACGAGCTGTCGAAGATCCCGATGCCGATCGACTGGTCCTACGCGCTGCGCGAGCTCAAGGGCGAGATGAAGCCGTCGTACACCAACGGCGACTGCTCCCTCGGCGTGAACAACGGCGGCAAGCACTCGGTGGACGTCACCTACATCGCCGCCGCGCAGGCGACCGGCCTGGTGACGGTCGCGACCCAGCACAACGTGACGGACGTGGCGATGGCGGGCGACGGCCGGTGGCAGGTCTCCGTCGACCGCATCGCCACCGACGGCACGGTGCTGGAGAAGAAGATCATCACCACGAAGGGGCTGGTCATGGCGGCGGGCGCCGCCGGCACCACCCGGCTGCTGATGCGCGCGGCGGCCAAGGGCCAGATCCCGGACATGCCCGACGGGCTCGGCAGCAACTGGGGCACCAACGGCGACCGCATCTACGTCTGGACGAACTTCGCCGACGACTTCGGCGTCCCGCAGGGCGGGCCCGTCGTCTACGGCAGCAAGGAATGGGACGACCCCGCCATCGCGAACACCGTCATCCAGGCGTCGCTGCCGCCGCTGCCCGCCAACCTGCGCTCCACCATGCTCGTCGGGTACGGCGTGAGCGAGGGCCGGGGGCGCTTCGTCTACGACTCGAAGAAGGACGATGCCGTGCTGCACTGGCCCAAGGGCGGCGACGCGAAACTGTACGAGCGGCTCCAGCGGCGCGCCTCGAAGATCGCCGGGCCGAGCTCGGTCCTCCTCGACACCAACGCGGTGGTCCCGTCCACCTGGCACCCCCTGGGCGGCGCCTCGATGGGGACCGTCTGCGACCTCGCCGGCCGCGTCCGCGGGCACCGCGGCCTGTACGTCCTGGACGGGGCGCTCATGCCCGGCACCACCGCGGCCTGCAACCCGTCCATGACGATCGCCGCCGTCGCCGAGCGGGCGGCCGACGAGCTGGTCGCGCGCGACGCCGGTACGGTCTTCTGACCCTCGCGCCCGCCGTAGGCTGCTGGGATGGTCAGCGGGGGCCGGCGGCCGGGAGAGGCGCGGGAGCGGCTGCTGGCCGCGGCCCTGGAGCTGTTCGCCCGGCACGGCGTGAGCGGGACGTCCCTGCAGATGATCGCGGACGAGCTGGGCGTCACCAAGGCCGCGGTCTACCACCGGTTCCCGAGCAAGGAGGACATCGTCTGGGCGGTGATCGCCCCGGCGCTCGCCGAGCTGGAGGAGGTGGCCCGGCGCGCCGAGGCGCGGCGCCGCCGGTCCGACCGGGTGGCAACGGCGCTGGCGGGCGTGGTGGACCTGGTGGTGGACAACCGCCGGCTGATGGCCGTCATCCTGGCCGATCCGGCGGTCGGCCGCCTCATCCGCGAGCATCCGACGCTGCACGCGCTGGAAGGGCGCGTCAACGCGATCCTCACCGGCCCGGATCCGGCCCCCGGGACGCTCGTCGCCGCCGCCATGGTCAGCGGCGGGCTGCTGGCGGCCGGGCTGGATCCGCGGCTCGCCGGACTGGACGACGACGCCCTCCGCCACCACCTGCTGGACAACGCCCGCCGCCTGCTCGGCCTCCGGCCGCCGCCCCGCTGAACGGCGGTGCCGCGGAACCGGTGCGCGCCCGCTCACCGGTTCCGCGGCGCCGCCCGGGTCAGCAGGTCTCGCGGTACTCGATCCCGCTGGGCCCGCCCACGTACCGTTCCCACTCCTGGCGGGACAGCTGCCCGGTCTCCTTGCAGAGCGTCTCCTTCAGGAGCCGGGGGCCGACGATGTGGGTGACGAGCGCCGCGTCGTCCTGGCCCACGCTGTGGACGCGCGTGCTGTCAGGGCTGAACGCCAGCGCCTGGATCACCGTGTCGGTGCTCGTGGTGTGGCCGGTGAGCGCGAGCCCGAGATGGCGCTGGGTCGCCACGTCCCAGATGTCGATCTTGCCGCGGATGTCGGCGGTGGCGGCCAGCCGGCCGTCCGGCGAGATCGCCGTGATCGGGGTCTTGTTCTTCGGAAGCCGGATCGGGCCGCCCTTCTGCTTGAGCGTCGCGGCGTCCCAGAAGGCGAGCGTGCTCTGGTCGCCGGAGCCCTCGACGGTCGCCAGGACGCCCTGCGCGCTGAGGGCCTGCACCGTGCGGCCCACCACGGGCGGGCCCGGCTCGACCAGCGTCCTCCCGGACGGGAAGGCGACCACACCCAGGTCACCGGTCGAGATCACCCGGCGCCCGTCCTTGCTCCAGACGATCCGCAGGTCCGGGCCTTCCGAGACCGATGCCGGCTTCTTCGGGCGGGCCTCGCCGAGCTGCCGTCCCGTGCCGGTGTCGAAGAACCTCAGCACGTGCGGCTTGATGGACACCAGCACGGCCACCGCCTTGCCGTCGGGCGAGAACGAGGGCAGCGGCCGGCCGCCGAGCGGCGGCGGTCCGGCGCCGACCACGGTCCGCTTGGTGCGCGACCGCACGTCCCAGATCTCGATCGTGCCGTCGCTGACGGGCAGGGCGAGCAGCCGGCCGTCGGGAGACAGCGCCATCCCCGGTTCGAGGGGACGGCCGACGCCGACGTCCCCCCGGCGCGTCCGGGACGCGGTGTCCCAGATCTGGACCACGTCCGGGCTCACCCGCACGGCCAGCGTCCGGCCGTCCTGGCTGATCGTCGAGTGCACGCTCAGCTCGGAGAACCGGAGCCGGCGGGTGTAGCCGGACACGTCGATCGACCGGACGCGGTCCTGGGAGTCGACGCAGCGCAGGCTCGTCCCGTCGCGGCCGAAGCGGGTGCCGCTGCACATGGTGTCGGGCGTGTACCGCAGGTAGTGCCCCTCGTTGGTGCCGGGCTGGGTGCTCCACAGCGTCATGTCGGTGGCGAGGTAGTTCCCGTCCCGGCTGAAATCGAGGTCGACGGCGGTGGCGCCCTTCGGCACCGCCAGCGTCGTCCGGATCTCGCGGTCGTGCGCGTTCAGGACGACGATCGTCTCGCCGACGCGGGTCGCGAGGAAGCGCCCGTCCGGGCTGAACGTCGTCCCGGCGAACTGCCTGGCATCGGCGAACGGGTACTGGTTCGGCGCGCTGTGCCGGCCCGGGACCTCCTTGCCGGTGGTGAGGTCCCACCAGGCCAGCCGCATGCGCCGCTCGCCGGTCTCCAGCGGCATGACCAGGTAGCGCTCGTCCGGGGGCATCGCCGGTCCCCACACGGTCGTCTTCCCCTCGGCACGGAACAGCTCCCGCCCGGTGGCGGCCTCCAGCACGGTGATCCGGCCGTTCGCCGTCTTGATCAGCTTTCCGCCGGTGGGGCTGAGGAAGAGCCCGGACCCGACCGCGTGCTTGTACGGCAGCGGGCTCGCGGTCCCCTTCGCCACGTCCCAGAACGTCATCGTGCCGTCGGTCTGGAGGGTGAAGAGGCGGCGGCCGTCCAGGGTGAGGTCCATCCCGACGAGCGGCGCGCCCTTGGCGTCGATCGTGCGCACCACCTTCCGCGCCTCGGGATCCGCGACGATGATCCTGGGCTGGCCGCGCTTCCAGAAGACGAGCGGGCCGCCGCCGGCGGGGTAGAGGTCGTTCCACGTGCCGTCCGTGCCCGGCGGCCGCCAGATGTCCTTCTCCCACTGCGAGTGCACGGAGAGCAGGGCGTCGTGCGTCTCGGGGGTGCTCCCGGCGAGGGTCCCGGCCGCCACGGCGAGGCGCCGCGCGAGGGCCGGGTCGCTGCGCCGCGTCTGGACGGCCTGCGCGGCGAGCTGCTTGCCCACGGCCGAGTCGCGCTGCGCGGCGACCTCCGCGTTCGCCTGGCTGAGGTTCAGGCTCAGCACGCCCGCGCCGCCGCCGGCGAGCACGGCGACCAGCAGCAGGCCGGCCAGCGCGGCCGTGACGATCGTCCTGGTCCGGGCCCGGTGCCGGGTCTGCTCGACCGAGGCCTCCAGGAACGCGCGCTCGGCGAGGTTGAGCGTGATCTGGCGGCGGCCGGTGGACGCCCAGCCGAGCGCCTCCTCCAGGCCCGACCCCTGGAGGAGGTCGGCGGGCCTGCGGCCGTTGGAGTCCCAGCGGCGGGCGGCGTCGGCCAGGGCGTGGTGGCCGTTCAGGCCGCCGCGCTCGGCCTCCACCCAGTCGCGCATGCGGGGCCACGCGCGCAGCAGGGCGGGGGTGCCGATCCCGACGGTGGCGCCGTCGGGACTGCGGAGCAGGCCGGCGTCGCCGAACGCGTTGAGCACGCGCCGCACGGTCTCGTCGCCGGTCTCGCCGTCCGCGAAGTCGCTCAGCGGGACCGTGCGCAGGACGTCGCCGGCCTCGGGGCGCGCGAGGACCATGCGGAGCAGGATGCGCGGGACGGCCTGCTGCGTGTGCGGGTCGAGCCCGCCGTACACCTGCTCGGCGAGCTCGGCCAGGGACGGGGGGAGCGTCATCGACGGCTGCGCGCCCTCGGCGGCGGCCTGCTCGCCCGCTTCGAGCGGGTCGCGGGCCTCGCCGCCGATCAGCCCGACGAGGATCTCCTCGGGCGCGGGCCGGGCGGCCGGGTCCTGGTTCAGCGCGGCGTCGACGAGCCCGCGGAGCGGCTCGCCGAGCACTCCGGTGTCCGGCCGGGTGCCGGTGATCTGGTGCATCAGGACCGGCAGGGTCTCGCCCTCGAACGGCGCCCTCCCGGTCGCCGCGAACAGCACGGTCGCGGCCCACGCCCACACGTCGACGGCGGGCGTGGCGCGCTCGCCGCGGAACAGCTCGGGGGCCATCCAGCGCGGGGTGCCCTTGAGCTGGCCGGTGGCGCTGCGCGACATCTCCTCGGTCTTGGCGATGCCGAAGTCGATGACGCGCGGGCCGTCGGGGCCGAGCAGCACGTTCGCGGGCTTCAGGTCGCGGTGGACCACGCCCGCGCGGTGGATCGACGACAGCGCGGTCGCGATGCCGATCGCGAGCCGGTAGAGCTCGCCGGAGCCGTACGCGCCGTTGTGGTCGACCCAGCCCTGCAGGTCGGGGCCGGGCACGTACTCGCTGACGATGTACGGGGGAAGGTGGTCCAGGTCGGCCGTGATGATCCGGGCGGTGCAGAACGCGGCGACGCGCTGGAGCGTCGCGACCTCCTTGCGCAGCCCGTTGCGGTACGCCTCGGTGACCGCGTCCGCGTGCAGTGCCTTGACGGCGACCCGGCCGCCCTGGGCGTCGTAGCCCTCGTAGACGACCCCCTGGCCGCCGGCGCCCAGGCGCGCCGCCAGCCAGTAGCCGCCGAGCTGGCGAGGATCTCTCTCACGCAAGGGGGAGACCATGTGTTTCGCATCCTCGGGAGTAGGTCGGAGACCGGCCGGGGACCGCTGGGGCCCGCCCGGCCGGTCCGGCGTGGCGAATATATAGATGCCGGTGTTCTTCTGGCAGGGGGCCCGGGTCCGATGTGACCACGGCCACCGGCGCCTCCTCCGGCGGGAGGCGCGCCGCGAGCGTCAGACGTCGCGGTTCCGGTCCCGCCTGCGCCGCTGCCGGGCCTGCCCGGCCGCTCCGGCGAGACCGATCAGCGCACCGCCGAGCGCCGCCGCCACGAGCACGCGCACCAGCTCCTCCATGAACCCTCCTTCAAAAGAACATTGTTGTTCTGTCGAAGGGGTACGACGGGGCCCATCGAAGCGAAGTTCGGTGAACGTTCGGGAAACCGATCATCCGGCCGCGCGCGGCGGGGTGATCACCAACCCGCCAGCCTGCCGTGCCCGGCGGCTCCATTTCCAGTCTTGACTCATTCAAGTTTATGGGCCAGTCTGTGGCCGTGGTCACACCCATGGACTACCGGCGGATGCTGCGCGAGGCCGCGCTGCGCGTCACCCGCCCCCGGCTGGCGGTGCTCGGCGCGGTGCACGCGCATCCGCACGCGGACACGGAATCGATCATCGATGCCGTCCGCACGGAGCTGCCCAGGGTGTCCCACCAGGCCGTGTACGACTCGCTGCACGCGCTCACGGCGGCCGGCCTGGTACGGCGCATCCAGCCGTCCGGCTCCGTGGCGCGCTACGAGTCGCGGGTCGGGGACAACCACCACCACGTCGTCTGCCGGTCCTGCGGCACCATCGCCGACGTCGACTGCGCCGTCGGCGAGGTGCCGTGCCTGACCGCGTCCGACGACGGCGGCTTCACGATCGACGAGGCCGAGGTCATCTACTGGGGCCTGTGTCCCGGCTGCTCCACACCTGAAGATTCCTGATCGACCCCGCTCCCCTGGAGGGAAACGCATGTCCGAGAACAGCGAGACCGTCGCTCCGAGCCCGGCGGAAGGCGAAGGCGGCTGCCCGGTGGCGCACCGGCGCGCGCCCCACCCGACGCAGGGCGGCGGCAACCGCGGCTGGTGGCCGGACCGGCTCAACCTGAAGCTCCTGGCCAAGAACCCCGCGGTGACCAACCCGCTCGGCGAGGACTTCGACTACGCCGAGGCGTTCAACAGCCTCGACCTGCCCGCCGTGAAGGAGGACATCGCGCGCGTCCTCACGGACTCCCAGGACTGGTGGCCCGCCGACTTCGGAAACTACGGGCCGCTGATCATCCGGATGGCGTGGCACAGCGCGGGCACCTACCGCGTCAGCGACGGCCGCGGCGGCGCCGGCGCGGGCCAGCAGCGCTTCGCGCCGCTCAACAGCTGGCCGGACAACGCCAGCCTCGACAAGGCCCGCCGCGTCCTCTGGCCGGTCAAGAAGAAGTACGGCCGGAAGATCTCGTGGGCCGACCTGATGATCCTGGCGGGCAACGTCGCGCTGGAGACGATGGGCCTGAAGACCTTCGGCTTCGCCGGCGGCCGCGAGGACGCCTGGGAGGCCGAGGAGGACGTGTTCTGGGGCCCCGAGACCGCCTGGCTCGACGACGAGCGCTACAGCGGCGAACGCGACCTGGAGAAGCCCCTGGCCGCGGTGCAGATGGGCCTGATCTACGTCAACCCGGAGGGCCCGAACGGCAACCCGGACCCGATCGCCGCCGCGCGCGACATCCGCGAGACGTTCGGCCGCATGGCGATGAACGACGAGGAGACCGTCGCGCTGATCGCCGGCGGCCACACCTTCGGCAAGACCCACGGCGCCGCGCCGGACCCGGCCAGCATCGGCCCCGAGCCCGAGGGCGCCCCGCTGGAGGACCAGGGCCTGGGCTGGAAGAGCACCCACGGCAGCGGCAAGGGCCGCGACTCCCACACCAGCGGCCTCGAGGTCACCTGGACGCCCACCCCGACCAAGTGGGACAACAGCTTCTGGGACGTCCTGTTCGGCTACGAGTGGGAGCTGACCGAGAGCCCCGCCGGCGCGCACCAGTGGCGGCCGAAGGACGGCGCCGGCGCGAACACCGTCCCCGACCCCGAGGACGGCACGCTGAACCGCCAGCCGATGATGCTGACGACCGACCTCTCGCTGCGCTTCGACCCGATCTACGAGCCGATCTCGCGGCGCTTCAAGGACAACCCGGAGGAGTTCGCGGACGCCTTCGCCCGCGCCTGGTTCAAGCTGACGCACCGCGACATGGGCCCGGTCGCCCGCTACCTCGGCCCCGAGGTCCCGTCCGAGACGCTGGTCTGGCAGGACCCCGTGCCGGCCGTGGACCACGAGCTCGTCGGCCCCGAGGACGTCGCCGCGCTCAAGGCCCGGCTGCTGGACTCCGGCCTGTCGGTCTCCCAGCTGGCCGCCACCGCGTGGGCGTCGGCCGCCTCGTTCCGCGGCACCGACAAGCGCGGCGGCGCCAACGGCGCCCGCATCCGGCTGGAGCCGCAGCGGAACTGGGAGGTCAACAACCCCAACGAGCTGGCGACGGTGCTGCGCACCCTGGAGCAGGTCCAGGAGGCGTTCAACGCCGAGCAGACCGGCGGCAAGCGGATCTCCATCGCCGACCTGATCGTGCTCGGCGGCTGCGCCGCCGTCGAGAAGGCCGCGAAGGACGCCGGCTTCGACATCGAGGTGCCCTTCGCCCCGGGCCGCACCGACGCGTCGCAGGAGCAGACCGACGTCGAGTCGTTCGAGGTGATGGAGCCCACGCACGACGGGTTCCGCAACTACCTCGCGAAGGGCAACGTGCTCCCCGGCGAGTTCCTCCTCATCGACCGGGCGAACCTGCTCACCCTGAGCACGCCCGAGATGACGGTCCTGCTCGGCGGCCTGCGCGTGCTGGGCGTGAACCACGGGCAGTCGGACCTGGGCGTCCTCACCGACACCCCCGGGAGGCTGACCAACGACTTCTTCGTCAACCTGCTCGACATGGGCACGGTGTGGAAGCCGACGTCCGAGGAGTCGGAGACCTTCGAGGGCCGCGACGCCTCCGGCAAGGTCAAGTGGACCGGCAGCCGCGCCGACCTGGTGTTCGGCTCGAACTCCGAGCTGCGCGCGGTCGCGGAGGTCTACGCGTCCGACGACGCCAAGGAGAAGTTCGTCACCGACTTCGTCGCCGCGTGGGACAAGGTGATGAACCTGGACCGGTACGACCTCGCCTGATCCGGTGATGGTGTCCGGGCCGGCCCGCGCGGGCCGGTCCGGGCTCCCCCGGACCGGACTCCCCGAACCCGGACTTCCTCGGTCCGGGTCGCCGCCCGGCGGTCAGCCGTCCGCCGGGCGGCACTTGGGGCACAGCCCCCAGAACGTGACGTCGGCCTCATCGACCAGGTAGCCGGCCTCGTCCACCGGGTGCATGCACGGCGGCTGCCCGAGGGCGCAGTCGACGTCCTTGACCGCGCCGCAGTTCCGGCACACCAGGTGGTGGTGGTTGTCGCCCACCCGCCCCTCGAACCGGGCCGGGCTGCCCGCCGGCTCGATCCGGCGGACGAGCCCCGCCGCGGTGAGCGCGTGGACGGCCTCGTACACGGCCTGGAGCGAGATGTGGCCGACGCGCTCGCGCACCCCGGACGCGATCGCCTCCACGCCGAGGTGGTCGCCCGCCCGGACGGTCTCCAGCAGCGCCACGCGGGCGGCCGTCACCCGCAGGCCGGCACCGCGCAGCTCCTCGGCGGGGGTCGGGGTCTGGGATGCGGTCATGGCCCCCAAAGTACCCGCACGACGCCGAAGCCCCCAAGACGGCGGCCGGCGAGCAGGCATCGGGCGTCAGGCGAGGAGGCCGTCCGCGTCCGCCTGCTCGAGGAGCCGGAGGGCCGCCCGGCTGTCGAGCATCTCCAGGCCGCGCACCGCCCAGAACCGCAGCGGCTCGTCCGGGCTCTCCAGCTGGCCCCGGAACACCTCCAGCGCGCGCTCCGACCGCGCCTCCGCGATCAGCTCCAGCAGCCGGCAGCGCAGGTCCTGGTCGTCCCGTTCGGCCGCGAACTCCGCGATCAGCTCGTCGACGTAGGCGTCGGCGTGCTCCCGCAGGAAGTCGAACGCTCTCTCCCGCACCCGCGGGTCCCGGTCCCGCATCCGCTGCATGGCCTGATCGAATCGCGACATGCGCCGAGCCTACGAGCCGCGGCGCCCGCGGAAAATCGTTCGCCCGCGCCGGCACGTCCTTGCTAGCCTGCACGGGATCCTGTCAGTCGGAAACTCCCGGGCCCTGGGGCCCTAGAAAGGGGCAGGTCGATGTCCCGGTCAGCGCCGTGCGCGCTTTGCCATGCCCCGGGCCTCCCCCGCCGCTGACGGACTCCTTCTTTCTCCCGCCGGCCGGACGGCCCGGTCTTCGACGGCCTGCCCAGGCGCGTGCGGCGCTCTTCCCGCCGCCCGTCCAGTGACCGATCGGCAAGGAGAAACCCTGCTGTGTCCAGCAATAAGGACATCCCCCGCTCAGTACTGAGCACCGAAACCTTCCGCTGCGTCCGCTGCGGCCTCAGCGTGACCGCCCACTCCCCTGACGGCGCCCGGCGCAACCACTGCCCCGGCTGCCTGCACTCGCTGCACGTCCGCGACCGCGACGGCGGGCCGTCCGAGTGCCGGTCGCGCATGGCCCCGATCTCGATCGCGGTGCTGCGCGACGGCGACTGGATGATCGTCCACCGCTGCGCCCGCTGCGGCGTGCTCACGTCCAGCCCCATCAGCGGTGACGACAACCAGCTCATCCTGATGCGGATGGCCGTGCGCCCGCTGGCGCAGCCGCCGTTCCCGCTCGAACCGTTCGGCGATCTCTGAGGGGGCGGCCATGGCACGGCGGAAACAGCCGCGGCACCGGCCGCAGAAGCGCAAGGAGGCACGGCAGGGGTGGCCGGGGCGGCGGGACACGTTCCGCTGCGCCGGCTGCCGCCTCGACGTGCCGCTGGACGCGCCGGGCACCGCGCACCGCAACCACTGCCCGCACTGCCTGACCAGCCTGCACCTGGACGCCCGGGTGCCCGGCGACCGGCGGGCGGGCTGCCGGGGGCGGATGGTCCCGCTCAGCCTCACCGTGCGGCCGGACGGTGAATGGATGATCATCCATCACTGCCTGGCGTGCGGCGAGCTCGGCGCCAACCGCATCGCGGGTGACGACAACGCGCTCGCGCTGCTGCGCCTGGCCACCCGGCCGCTCGCCGGCACCCGCCTGCTGGCGGGCGCCCGGCGGGCCGGCTGACCGGCCGGCGCGCGGCCCGGCGGCCCTCCGGCCGCCGGGCCGTCCGGCCGGTCAGGGGCGGGTCCTGATCGCGGCGCGGTCGCCGGGTTCGGGCGTGACGATCGCCAGGCGGGCGCCGGTGGGATCGGTCATCATCGCGAAGCGGCCGGGCTTGATGTCGGTGGGCGGGATCCGGACGCGGGCGCCGAGCTCGGCGGCCCGCGCGGCGCTGGCGTCGCAGTCCTCGACCCAGAAGTACGGGATCCAGTGCGGCGGGAACCCGGCCGTCCGCAGCACGTCCAGGGAGACCATGCCCGCCACCGACCAGTCGCCGACCTTGAAGTTGGTGTAGTAGGGCGGGGAGTAGTCGCGCTCCACCGAGCGCCACCCGAAGACCTCGCCGTAGAAGCGGCGGGCCCCCTCGAGGTCGTGGCAGGCCAGCTCGACCCAGCACATCGTCGACGGCTCGTCGGCGACGCCCGCGCCCTTCAGGGTGCCGGGCAGCCAGAAGGCGAAGTCGGCGCCCTCGAGGTCGGAGCACAGCGCCATCCGCCCGAGGTTGGAGACGTCGGTGGGCGGCATGAGCGTCTGGCCGCCCAGGCGGGTGACGGTGTCCAGCGACTTCCGCAGGTCCTCGGTGCGGAAGTAGCACGTCCAGGACGCGGGCTGCGCGTCGTCGGCGAGCGCCAGCATCCCGGCCACCTCGGGGCCCTGGACGTCCCCAAGGGTGAAGATCTGGTAGTCGGCGAGCCCCGGGAACGTCACCGTGTAGGCGTACCAGCCGAACAGCCCGCAGTAGAAGTCGTTGGACGCCTGGATGTCGGGGCTGGCCAGTTCCGCCCACGTCGGCCACCCGGGTACGTACCCGTTCACCTCCGGCATCGGCGCATCTCCAGAGGGCTCATGCAGACCACGCTAGGCGCGGCCGCGTAATCGCCTTGGCTGCGGCGGCGGCGAAAACCGCCAAGCCCGCCCAAAGCTTCGCCAAGTCCGGCCGTTCAGCGGCGTCCCGGGGTCACGCGGCCCGCCGGCGGGCGCCCGCGCCGGTGACCTCGCGGGCGAACGCGCCGATCTCCGCGATCGCGGCCAGGCCCTCCCGGGAGATGTCGGCGAAGACCTGGAAGACGTGGACCTGCCCCTCCCAGATCTGCAGGGTGCAGGGCACGTCCGCGGCCCCCAGCCGCCCGGCCATCAGCTCCGCGTCGGAGAGCAGCACCTCGACCGAACCGGCCTGGATCAGCACCGGCGGCAGCCCGCCCAGGTCGGCGTGCACCGGGCTCAGCCACGGATCGGTCAGCTCGGCGCCGGGGAAGACGACATGGATCATGTCCCGCAGCCGCGGCGCGGGGATGAACGGGTCGAGCGCGGCGTTGGCGTGCGCGATCTTGGAGGCGGTGTCCAGCTCGGTGAGCGGCGACAGGGCGGCGATCCCGGCGGGCCGGGGCAGCCCGTCCCGGATCGCGTGCAGCGGCGCCATGAAGGCGAGGTAGCCGCCGGCGGAGTCGCCGCCGACCACGATGCCGCCGGGGTCGCACCCCTCGTCCAGCAGCCACCGGTACGCGTCCACGCAGTCCTGGACGGAGGTGGCGATGGGGACGCGGGGCTGCATGCGGTAGCCGACCGACAGCACCGGCATGCCGGCCGCCTGGGAGATCCTCGCGATCATCCGGCGGTGGGTGCGCAGGCCGCAGGCGACGAACCCGCCGCCGTGGAAGTACAGGACGGCCTTGCCGGAGCCGCCGGTGACGCCGGGGCCGCGGACCCATTCGGCGGCGCACGGCAGCCCGTTCACCCGGGCGACCTTCGTGCCGCGCGGCGGGACCAGCAGCGCGGCGCCGAGGTCGAGCAGGGGCGCGAGGCGCAGCGTGGCCGGGCTCCACGGCAGCAGCGCGACGAGCGGCCGCACGAACCGCCGCATCACCCGTGCCGCCAGCCGCGCCCGCCGGCCGCAGCCGGAACGTTCCTCCACCGTGGGCGTGATCGCCATCCGCCGCTCCTCCTACGCGTCCCGTTCACGTAGGGGCGAGCGTACAGACCAAGTAAGCGTTCGGGTACGGCACCCTCGGCCCGCCCTCGGCCTGCCCTGGGCCGAGCGCGCCCGTCTGCGGGGCCCGTCAGGGGACGATGACCAGCTTGCCGCTGGTGTGGCCGCCGCGGCTGGCGTCGAAGGCCTCGCCGACCCTCTCCAGCGGGAAGGAGCCGGCCACCTTCACCTGGAGGCGGTGCCGTTCGGCGAGGCCGGCGAGTTCGGCGAGCTTCGCGCCGTCCGGGCGCACCCAGATCCAGTGGCCGCCGCGCTTCTCGACGGAGTCGTCGGCGATCGACACGTGCCGGCCGCCGCCGGCGAGGACGGCGAGGGTGGTCTCCAGCTGGCCCCCGACGAAATCGGCGACCTTCGTGACGCCGCCGGGGGCCAGGTCGCGGACGCGGCCGGCGAGGCCGTCGCCGTACGCGACCGGCTCGGCGCCCAGTTCCCGCAGGTGGTCGTGGTTGCGTTCGGAGGCGGTGCCGATGACGCGGGCACCGCGGGCGCGGGCGATCTGGACCGCGAACGTCCCCACGCCGCCGGACGCGTTGTGGATCAGGAGCGTGTCGTCCGCGCCCGCCTCCAGGCGGTCCAGGGCGCGGAGGGCGGTCATCCCCGCCAGCGGCAGCCCGCCCGCCTCGTGCCAGCCGAGCGCGGCGGGCTTGCGCGCCACCGCGGCGGCGGACACCGCGACGTACTCGGCGAACGTCCCCTGCCACACGACGTCCTTGCGGGCGTACGCCATCACCTCGTCGCCGGGCGAGAACTCCGGCGTGTCCGGGCCGGTCGCCCGGACGACCCCGGCCACGTCCCAGCCGGGGACGACGGGGAACACGGCGTCCATCATCGCGTCCAGGCCGCCGGCCATGACCTTCCAGTCCACCGGGTTGACCCCGGCCGCCCGCACCTCGATCAGGACCTGGCCGGGCCCGACCTTGGGATCGGGGACGTCGCCGGCCGTCAGCCGGGAGTTGTCGGCGGCATAGGCATCGTAAGTGGCGGCGCGCACCGGCCGGCCTCCTTCCGTGGGTCCTCCCGTGCCCTCCCTCCGTTCCGGGGAACGTAAACCCCGTTCCCTGCCAAGGAAGGCCCGGGCGGCCGCTCGTCCGTATGATCGGGGTATGACCGCCGATGTCCCGAACCTTCGCGTCTCCCACGCCGAGCGGGAGGCGGTGGTGGAGCGGCTGCGCGAGGCCGCCGGCGAGGGCCGGCTGGAGATCGAGGAGCTGGAGGCGCGGCTGGACGCGGCGCTGACCGCGAAGACGCACGCCGACCTGGCGCCGCTCGTCGCCGACCTGCCGCCGGTGGTGCCGCCGAGCGAGACCCCGCCGCTGGTGGTCAAGGGCGGGCTGAACGGCGCCTCGCGGACCGGCCGCTGGACGGTGCCGCCGCACATCAAGGCGTACGGCGGCGCGGGCGGCCTCAAGCTCGACTTCACCCGGACCGGCTGCCGGCTGCCCGAGATCGAGATCGAGGCGCACGGCCAGATGGCCGGCGTCACCCTCGTCGTCCCGGACGGCTGGGCGGTGGACACCACCGGCATGGACCCGGGGATGGGCGGGCTGAAGGACAAGACGTCCCCGGACCGGCGGCCCGGCATGCCGCTGGTCCGCCTCACCGGCAACGGCGGCGCGGCGGGCGTGGTCGTCCGCCACCCCAACCGCTGGGAGCGCCGCAAGCTGGAGCGCAACCCGCCGGACTGACCGCGCCGGCTTCCGCGCGGCCGAGGCCGGGCCCGGCCGCCGGAGGCGCTTCGGAACGAGCCCTACGCCGCGGGTCCGTCGAGGAAGCGGGCGGGGCGGTACGGGCCGAGGACGGCCGATTCGGCGCCGAGCACTTCGGCGGGCACCTCGCCGTACAGCAGGGCGGAGAGCGTGACGCCGCTGTGCGTGGCGACGACGTAGATCCGCGCGTGCTCGTCGGCGAAGCCGGCGACGGTGAGGCCGTCGGCGGGCATCGCCCGCTGCCCGACCCTGACCTGCTCGATCCGCGCGCCGGCGGTGGACGCGAGGACGCCCGCGAGCCGCTCCAGCATCTCCGCGCCGATCGCGGGCGCCGGCTCGGCGGCGGGGTCGGCGGTGCCGTCCAGGTCGAGCGCCTGGAGCTGGATCCGGCCGGCGCCGTCGGGCCGCAGGTTGAGCCGCCCGGTGGTGACGACGCGGGACAGCCGGGCCGGCACGGCCGTCGTCACGCCCAGGTAGCCGTTGGTGGTACGCCCCGACACGCGCGGATCGAGCATCGGCACGGCCAGCCCGGCGGACGCGGCGAGCTCCTGCGTCCACCGGCCCGCGCAGGTCACGGCGGTGTCGGCGGTGATCGTGCGGCCGTCCGCGAGGGTCAGCGCGACACCGTCCGGCGCGGACGAGATCTCGCGCACCTCGGCGCCGGTCTCGACGCGGGCGCCGCGGTCGCGGGCCTCGCCGAGGAAGCGGCCGAGCAGCCGGATCGGGTGGACGTGCGCCTCCTCCTGGAAGTACGCGTACTCGGCCCCGGCGGGACGGATCAGGTCCGGCTCCAGGTCGCGGGCCTCGGCGGCGGTGACGCGCCGTACCGGGTAGTCGCGGGCCGCCAGCTTGGCGACCCGTTCGGCGAGCCGCGCGCGGTGCTCGTCCCCGGCGGCGCACTCCAGGTTGCCGGTGGGGAAGAACCAGTCCGCTCCCCCTTCGGCGAGGGCGTGGTGCGCCCGCACGGCGGCGTGGTTGAGCGCGAAGTAGTGCTCGGGGTCCTTGTTGTTGGCGTTGATCCACGCGACCGACGTCGCGGTGGTCCCGGCGCCCGGGACGTCCCGGTCGAGCAGGACGACCTCCGCGCCGCGCCGGGCCAGCCCGGCCGCGACGGCGGTCCCCACGACGCCGGCTCCGATGACCGCGACTCGCACTTGGACGGCTCCTCACTCCCGGCACTCCCGACCGCTCACCCCGCCGGTGCCGGTCGTCGTAGTAGTACCGCATCCGGCCGGCCAGGACGAACCGCGCCGCGGGTGTGAAGCCGTCCGGAGGCGGGCAGCCATCAGCCGTACCGGCTCATCGGCCCTGGAGGTTCTCATGCTGGTCAAGTCGCTGCTCGGGCTCGTCAAGGGGATGCTGGCCGTCGTGACGGCGCTGGTCCCGGCGTCCGTCCCGGCGGTCGCCGCCGTGGCCGTGGTCGGCTCCACCGCCATGGTCGCCGCGGGCTGCGCGGACGGTGACGACGACGGCGGCAACGACGACAACGACCAGAACGACAACGATGACGGCGGCAACGACGACTGAGCCCGCCGCCTCCTGACGGCGCCGCCGGAGGCCGCCCGCGGCGAACATGATCGCGGGACGGTCTACTGTCTATTACGTGTGTAATAGCAAGGTGGCGCCGGACGCCGCGGAGCTCGCGTTCGCGATCGGTGACGTGGTGATCGTCTCCGGGCTGCCCGGAAGCGGGAAGAGCACGCTGATCGAGCGGGCGGTGGCGGATCTCGACGCCGCCGGCGGGCTCGTGGCGCGGGTGGACTCCCAGCACGTCCGGGACGCCTGGGAGCGCGGGCTTCCCGGCCGGATGCCGTACGCCGTGCTCCGGCCGGCGGTCCGCGTCGCGCATTACGTCCGCCTGCATCGCCGGCTGCGTCCGGACGGCGGCGCCGTCGTGCACGACTGCGGCGCACACCCGTGGGTGCGGCGGCTGGCCGCGTACCACGCCCGCCGCCGGGGCCGCCGCGTCCACCTCGTGCTGCTGGACGTGCCGCCGCGGGTCGCGCTGGAGGGCCAGGCCCGCCGCCGGCGCCGGGTCTCCCGGCGCGCCTTCCGGCGGCACGTCCGGGCGTTCGGACGGCTCGTCGCGGACGCGAAGGCGGGGCGGCCGCCGGACGGATGCCGCTCGGCCGTCCTGCTGGACCGGGACGCGGCGGACGCCCTGAAGGCGATCCGGTTCAAGTGATCCCAGTGATCCCAGTGCTTCGGGTGCTTCGGGTGACCTGAACGGCCCCTGCCGGCCGGTTCAGAGGAACGGGATGCCGAGGGCGTGGTCGAGCTGCCAGGCGATGAGGGCCATGCCGCCGGTGGCGAGGCCGGCGCCGGTGAGCGTGACCGGGCCGGTGACGGGGTTCTTCGGGGGCGGCGTGGCCAGCAGCGCCTCCACCCGCTGGACGACGCCGGAGCCGCTGAACGCCGGGAACGGGTGCCGGGCCGCGGCCGGCCCGGCGGACGCGGTGGCGGCCAGCGCCACCTGGGCGATGGTACGGGCGACCAGAGCGCGGTCGCCGACCGCCTCGGCGGCGTCCTCGTCGGCCCAGCGCTCCAGGGTGAAGCGCAGCCGGGCGTTCAGCCGCCGCAGCACCGGAACGGTGCCGGCGGCCAGGGCGCCGAGCGCGAGGTAGCGGTGGTGGCGGTGGCGCAGGTGGGACGCCTCGTGCTGGAAGACCACCCGCAGCTGGTCCCGGTCGAGGGAGCGCAGCAGGCCGCGCGAGACCAGCACGCCGCCGCCGCGGCCGGGGACGGCCAGCGCCAGCGGCTCGTCGGAGTCCACGACGCGCCGGGCGGCCCGCCGCGCCGCCCGGGTCTCGCGAACCGAGCGGACCGCGAGCCGGCCGAGCCCGGCCGCGCAGGCGCAGGTCAGCAGGGTGGCCGGGACGCCGAGGCCCGAGTGGACGGGGCGGTCGTCGCCGAACAGGGCCCATTCGGGCAGGTGCTCGGCGGGGCCGGGCAGCAGGGTGGCGGCGTAGTTGACGGTGACGAAGACCAGGGTGCCGATCGCGGTGACGGCCGTGGTGCCGGCGACGGTGGCCAGCAGGCGCGCCGACCAGGCGGGATGCAGCGGCGTCCGGACCTCGCCCAGGACGGCGCCGAGCGCGATCGTCAGCACGGCGGGCAGGAACGTCAGCCAGACCACGGCTAGGCCTCGGGGCCGCGCAGCACGGCGCGCAGCGCCCGTTCCTCGTCGCTGCTCAGGTTCTGCACGAACCGGCTCAGCACCGTGGAGGGGTCGCTGGCCAGCCGCAGGTGGTCGTGCATGCGGTCGGCCACCAGCCGCGACTCGTCCACGGCCAGCCGGTACAGGAAGTGGCGGCCCTGGCGGTCCCGGGTCACCAGCTGCTTGGCGTGCAGCCGGAACAGGATGGTGTTGATCGTGGTGTAGGCGCAGTCGCCGGGGATGCGGGCCTGCAGCTCGGCCGTGCTGACCGGGCCGTCGGCGTCCGCGAGCGCGGCCAGCACCTCGGCCTCCAGCTGTCCCAAAGGTCGTCGCGGCACAGGTCCTCACCCCCAGCGTCCCGGATCTCAGGCTCCGAGCAGGATATCCGGCCCCGCCCCGTCCCCCGGGCGGGGCGGGGCCGGGCGTCAGTCGTTGCCGGACTCCATGGCGGCGTGGTCGAGGAGCTCGTCCTCGCCGGGGGCGGTGCCGCGGGAGGCGATCGCCTCGGCGCCGCCCTCGGGCATCGCGCCGATCAGCCCGGTCGCGGCCGCCTGCGCGGCGCCGATCAGCATCGGCTGCGCGCTGCCGACCAGGCCGAGCCCGGCGTACTGCTCCAGCTTGGCGCGGGAGTCGGCGATGTCCAGGTTCCGCATGGTCAGCTGGCCGATCCGGTCGACCGGGCCGAACGCCGAGTCCTCGGTGCGCTCCATCGACAGCTTGTCCGGGTGGTAGCTGAACGCCGGGCCGGCGGTGTCGAGGATGGAGTAGTCCTCGCCGCGCCGCAGCCGCAGCGTCACCTCGCCGGTCACGGCGGCGCCGACCCAGCGCTGGAGCGACTCGCGCAGCATGAGCGCCTGCGGGTCCAGCCAGCGGCCCTCGTACATCAGCCGGCCCAGCCGGCGGCCCTCGGCGTGGTAGCTGGCGATGGTGTCCTCGTTGTGGATGGCGTTGACCAGCCGCTCGTACGCGGCGTGCAGCAGCGCCATCCCGGGGGCCTCGTAGATGCCGCGGGACTTGGCCTCGATCACCCGGTTCTCGATCTGGTCGGACATGCCGAGCCCGTGCCGGCCGCCGATCGCGTTGGCCTCCAGGACCAGGTCCACGGCCGTGCCGAATCGCTTGCCGTTGATCGACACCGGCCGGCCCTGCTCGAACGCGATCGTGACGTCCTCGGCCGGGATCTCGACGGCCGGGTCCCAGAACCGCACGCCCATGATCGGGTCGACGATCTCGATCCCGGCGTCCAGGTGCTCCAGGGCCTTGGCCTCGTGGGTGGCGCCCCAGATGTTGGCGTCGGTGGAGTAGGCCTTCTCGACGCTGTCGCGGTAGGGCAGGCCGCGCTCCAGCAGCCACTCGGACATCTCCTTGCGGCCGCCCAGCTCGCCCACGAACGCCGCGTCCAGCCACGGCTTGTAGATCCGCAGCGACGGGTTGGCCAGCAGGCCGTACCGGTAGAACCGCTCGATGTCGTTGCCCTTGAACGTGGAGCCGTCGCCCCAGATCTGGACGTCGTCCTCCAGCATCGCCCGGACCAGCAGGGTGCCGGTCACGGCCCGCCCGAGCGGCGTGGTGTTGAAGTAGGCGCGGCCGCCCGAGCGGATGTGGAAGGCGCCGCAGGCCAGGGCCGCCAGCCCCTCCTCGACCAGCGCCGCCCGGCAGTCCACCAGGCGGGCGATCTCCGCGCCGTACGCGGTGGCGCGCCCCGGGACCGAGGCGATGTCGGGTTCGTCGTACTGGCCGATGTCGGCGGTGTAGGTGCACGGCACGGCACCCTTCTCGCGCATCCACGCGACCGCGACCGAAGTGTCGAGGCCGCCGGAGAAGGCGATCCCGACACGTTCACCGACAGGCAAGGAGGAGAGCATCTTGGACACAGTAGGAGTATATGCACACTGCTGCATGACTATGCAAACCGATCAACCCGCACCGGCCGCGTCACTCCTCCTGGGTGAGACCCTCGGCGGCTTCCTGGAGGGCGTCGATCAGGGACTGGGCGGCCGGGCTCAGGCGGCGGTGGGCGTTGAGGGTGAGGCCGACGCTGTGGCCCACCGGCTCCAGGGAGAAGCCGAGGGTGGTGAGGCGGGGGTCGTCCGCGCCGATCAGGCCGGGGAGGGCGCCGATCATGTCGGTCTCCATGAGGAGCTGCCGGACGGTCAGGTACGAGGTGGCCTCGACGCGGTTCTCGGGCAGGTCGGCGCCGTTGCGGACGAAGAAGCCCTCCAGCTCGCGGCGGAGGGTCGTCTCAACGCCGGGGAGGATCCAGGGGTAGCCGCGCAGCTCCTCCAGGCCGATGCCGTCGCGGCCGGCGAGCGGGTGGTGGACGCCGACGATCAGCCGGATGGACTCCTGGTAGAGGCTGCGGCGGACGGTGTCCTCGGTGCTGGGGCTGGAGAGGCGGCCGACGATCAGATCGACGCGGCCCGCGGTGAGCTCGACCATGAGGGCCTCGGGGGTGGCCTCGCGGACGATCACGTTGAGCAGCGGGCGGTCGGCCTTGAGGTGGGCGATGGCCCGGGGCAGGAGGAGGTTGGAGCCGGCCAGGTGGGTGCCGACGACGACCTCGCCCCGCGTGGCGTCGGCCAGCTCCTTCACGTGCCGGGCGGCCTGGGTGAGCTGGGCCAGGACGGCGCGCGCGTGCTCGGTGAACGCCGTGCCGAAGTCGGTCGGGGTGATGCCGCGCGGGCCCCGCTCGTAAAGGGTGACGCCCAGGATCGCCTCAAGGTCGTGCAGACCGCGGGTGACGACGGGCTGGGTGACGTGCAGCGCCGCGGCGGCGCCCACGACGCTGCCCCGTTCGGAGAGCGCGTCGACGAGGACCAGGTGGCGCAGCTTCAGGCGGCCGTCGAGCAGGCGCGGAGTCTCCATGGAACGAACCTACTCCGTAATGGGTATTGCTCGGCGGTGGATCACGTCACGCCGGGCATACCGGCGGTCGCAGGTGCGCGTCGATCAGGGCGAGGGCGGCGGCGCGGTCCAAGCCGGCGCCGCGCCGGTGGGCGGCGGTGAAGGCGCGCTCGCCCAGCGCCTCCGTGACCTCGCGGGTCACGGCGGCGACGTCCGGATCGGCCGGGCTCGGGCCGCCGCGCAGCGCGGTGGCGGCGCCGAGCGTCTCGGCGGCGGCCGCGTGGTCGCCGCGGGCCGCGAGCAGGCCGGCCGTGGCGACGGCGGCGAGGGCGACGGCGGCCATGTCGGGGACCTCGACGGCCAGGTCGAGCGCGGCGGCGAGATCCCGGCGCGCGGTCTCCATGTCGCCCGCGCGCAGCGGGAGCCAGGCGGCCGAGGCCCGCAGGAGGCCGTCGAACGGCGGCATCCGCTCCGGCAGCGACGCCAGGTCGGCGCGCGCCGCGCGGTAGTGGTGCGCGGCCCCGTCCGGATCGTCCTGCCAGCGGGCCAGGTCGCCGAGGCCGAGCCGCGCCATGATCCGCCTGCGGACGGCCGTCCACACGGTGCCCGGGGCGAGCAGCCCGGCCAGGAGGTCCCGGGCCCCGTCCAGATCACCGCGCTGGGCCCGTACGGTCGCGAGCATCACCCGCTGAAGAGTCGCGTCGTCGGTGCTGCCCAGCTCGTCCAGGAGGGCGACGGCCCGTTCCAGCGACGCGGCCGCGCCGCCGAGGTCGCCGAGTGCCGTCTGGTCGTACGACAGGAACGTCAGCGACATCGCCAGCCCCCACCGCTCGCCCGCCTCGGCGAACGCGCCCGCCGCGGCGCGCAGGTCCGCCGCGTCCGAGCGTTCGCTCTGCATCATCGCCCGCATCAGCAGCAGCATCCCGGACGTCCACGCGTCGGGGTGCGGCAGCCACCGCGCGAGCCCCTCCAGCGCCGCGCCCTCGCCGGCGCCGGTCAGCACGGCCAGGCCCGCCCGGGCCAGCGCGGCGGCGGGATCGGCGGCCTCGCCCAGCCGCTCCCGTACGGCGCGCGCCGCGCCGGGCTCCGCCGCGCCCGACAGGATCGCGTTGATCGCGTAGTAGGCGGCCGCGGCGGCGGTCGCGCGCGGCGCCGCCGGGGCGGGGACGCGCAGGGCGAGCAGGAGCCGTTCGGCGGCCTGGACGTGGTCGCCCTGGATCGTCCAGAAGTGCCCGAGCGAGGCGGCCAGCCGGACGGCGGTGCCGGCGTCGCCGCGGCCGGCGGCCAGCCGCAGCGCCGCCATCAGGTTGACGTGCTCGCGGCCGAGGACGTCCAGCCAGGGGAGCTGGCCCGCGCCCGCCAGCCGCGGCTTGGCGCGTTCGGCGAGGTCGAGGAAGCAGGCGGTGTACGCGGCCTCCGCCTCGTCGCGCTCGCCGCTCTCGTCCAGCCGGCCCAGCCCGTACTCGCGGATCGTCTCCAGCATCCGGTAGCGCGGCTCGTCGCCCTCGACCTGCTGGAGGAGCGACTTGTCGGCCAGGACGGACAGCGCGTCCAGCGCCCGCGCGGGCGGGAGCCCGCACACGTGCGCGGCGGCCTCGGGCGTGATCCCGGCCGGGAAGACCGCCAGCCGCCGGGCGAGCAGCCGCTCCTCCTCGTCCAGCAGGTCCCAGCTCCACGCGACGACCGCGCGCAGGGTGCGGTGGCGCGGCAGCGCCGTACGCCCGCCGCGCAGCATCGGCAGGCCGTCCTCCAGGCCGGCGGCCAGCGCCCGGACGGGCATCGACCGCAGCCGGGCGGCGGCCAGTTCCAGCGCGAGCGGCAGGCCGTCCAGGCGGCGGCAGATCGCGCCGACGTCCTCGGCGTTGTCCTCGGTGACCGCGAACCCGGGGCGTACGGCGGCGGCCCGTTCGGCGAACAGCCGGACGGCCTCGGGCGGTTCGAGCGGGCTGACCGGGCACAGCGTCTCGCCGCCGATCCCGAGCGCCTCGCGGCCGGTGGCGAGGACCGTGAGGAGCGGGCAGC
Source organism: Spirillospora sp. NPDC029432 (assembly GCF_040703975.1). NCBI lineage: Bacteria > Bacillati > Actinomycetota > Actinomycetes > Streptosporangiales > Thermomonosporaceae > Spirillospora > Spirillospora sp. NPDC029432. The sequence continues at coordinate 246,512 of NZ_JBEZWH010000004.1, read as the reverse complement.
GCCCGAGCAGCTCCTCGGCGAGCCGGGCCGCCGCGTCGATGACGTGCTCGCAGTTGTCCAGGACGAGCAGCGTGCGCCCGGACGACAGCGCCTCGGCCAGCCGGGCGATCACGTCGCGGGGGCCCGGCGCCTCCAGCGCGGCGCGGCCCAGCGGCCCCAGCGCGGCGACGACCGCGCGCGGGACGTCCGCCGGGTCGGCCACCGCGGCGAGCTCGGCCAGCCACACGCCGCCCGGCGCCCGTTCCGCGTGGTCGGCCGCGACCACGGTCGCCAGCCGCGTCTTGCCCGCCCCGCCGGGCCCGACCAGCGTGACCAGCCGGCCGGCCGCGAGCGCGGCGCGGGCCCGCTCCCGCTCCGCGGTACGGCCGACGAAGCTCGTCAGCGGCGCCGGCAGGTTCCCCCGCCGCGGCGCCTCGGGGACGGTCCCGCGCAGGACGGCGACGTGCAGGTCCCGCAGCGCCGGGCCGGGGTCGCCGCCGAGCTCCTCGGCCAGCAGCGTCCGGTAGGCGTCGTACGCCGCCAGCGCCTCCGCCGTCCGCCCGCCGGCGTGCAGCGCGCGGATCAGCAGCTCGCGCAGCCGCTCCCGCAGCGGGTGCGCGGCCACCAGCTCCGCCATCTCCGCGACCAGGTCCGGCGTCCCGCCCGGGGCGGCGAGATCGGCCTCCAGCCGGTCCTCGACCGCGGCCAGCCGCAGCTCGTCCAGCCTGCGCCGGTGCGGTTCGGCGAACGGCGCGCCGCCCGCGTCCGCGAGCGCCTCGCCCCGCCACAGCCCGAGCGCCTCCCGCAGCACGGCCGCGGCCCCGGCCGGATCGCCGTCGCGCAGCGCGCGCCGCCCGGCGAGCGCCAGCCGCTCGAACTCGGCGGCGTCCACGGCCTCCGGCGGCAGGACGAGCCGGTAGCCGCCGCCCGACCGCTCCACCAGCCCCGCCGGCAGCGACCGCCGCAGCCGCGACACGTGCGTCTGGAGCGCGTTCGCCGGATCGTCGGGGCCGTCGCCGTCCCACAGGTCGCGGACCAGCGTCCCCGCCGGGACGGGCCGCCCGGCGTCCAGCGCGAGCCGCGCCAGCAGCGCCCGCTGCCGGGCGCCGGCGATCCCGATGGCGCGCCCGCCCGCCACGGCTTCGAGCGGACCCAGGATGTGCACGCGCATACCCGCCACACTGCCAGAAAGGAGCGATGGCTACGTCCCGGGTAATCGTCGGGCCGCGGGTCCGCTCCGTAACGTCGTGGCCATCAGCCAGAGACCACCCGGAAGGGGACTCCGATGACCACCTCGCACACTCCCGCCCGCGCCCTGTTCGCCGACGGCGCCCGCCTGCTCCGCGTCGCGCTGCGCCTGGACGCCGCCGTGACGGGCGTCAACGGGCTGGCCTACCTCGCCCTGGCCGGGCCCCTGCACGACCTGCTCGGGCTGGAGGCCGCGCCCTCCCGCGCGCTGGGCGCGTTCCTCCTGCTGTACGCCGCCGCCGTGTGGGCCGTCTCGCTGCGTCCGCGCCCGCTCGCCGTGACCGCGGTCGTCGAGGCGAACGTCGTGTGGACCGTCCTGAGCCTCGCCACCGCCGCCATGGGCTGGCTGTCGCTGAACGCCGTGGGCGTCACGTGGGCCGTGCTCCAGGCGGCGGTCGTCGCGGGCTTCGCCGCGCTCCAGTACACCGCCCTGCGGCGAACCCGCTGATCAGGACCGATATCGTCGGTTCAAAACGATCGATCGGTGGGGGAAGAGTGGACGAGTTCATCGCGGGGCTGCCCAAGTGCGAGCTGCACCTGCACATCGAGGGCACCCTGGAGCCGGAGCTGAGCTTCGAGCTGGCGAAGCGCAACGGCCTCACGCTCCCCCACCGCACCGTCGAGGAGGCCCGCGCGGCGTTCTCCTTCGACAGCCTGACCACGTTCCTCGTCGGCTACTACGAGGGCATGAACGTCCTGCTGACCGAGCCGGACTTCTACGACCTCGCGTCGGCGTACCTCGCGAAGGCCGCCGCGCAGAACGTCCGGTACGCCGAGATCTTCTTCGACCCGCAGGCGCACACCTCGCGCGGCGTCCCGTTCGACGTGGTGATCCGCGGGCTGCGCCGCGCGATCCTGGACGCCGAGCGCCTGCACGGCGTCCGCGCCCAGCTCATCATGTGCTTCCTGCGCGACTTCTCCGCCGAGTACGCGATGGCGACGCTGCTGGAGTCGCTGCCGTACCGCGAGTGGATCGTCGGCGTCGGCCTGGACTCCGACGAGCGCGGCAACCCGCCGGCCAAGTTCGAGAAGGTCTTCGCCCGCGCCCGCCAGGAGGGCTACCTCCTGACCATGCACTGCGACGTCGACCAGGAGAACTCGACCGAGCACATCCGCCAGGTCCTCCAGGTGATCGGCGTCGACCGCATCGACCACGGCGTCAACGCCCTGGACGACCCGGCCCTCGTCGAGGAGATCAGGCGGCGCGGCCTCGGCCTGACCGTCTGCCCGGTCTCGAACGGCTTCGTCACCGACGGCTCCAAGGCGGACGCGATCCGCCGGATGCTCGACCTGGACCTGCGCGTCACGATCAACTCCGACGACCCGGCCTACTTCCGCGCGTACGTCGCCGAGAACCTCCAGCTCGTCCGCGACGAGCTGGACCTGTCCCGGGACGACCTCGTCCGCCTCGAACGCAACGCCTTCGAGATCGCCTGGCTCCCCCGCGCCGTCAAGGACGCCTACCTCGCCGAACTGGACGCCTACGCACGGACCGCCTGACCAGCCGTGTTGAATTGGGGCATGGAGCTTTTTCTGCTGTCGAACTCGCGGACCCACGGCCGGGCGTACCTGGAGCACGCGACGGAGGAGATCGAGGACTTCCTGGGCGGGCGGCGGCTGGTGTTCGTTCCGTTCGCGTTGCGCGACCATGACGGCTACACCGCGACCGTCGGCGCGGCGATGCGCCCGCTGGGGATCGAGGTCACGGGGGCGCACACGGCGGCCGATCCGCGCGACCTGGTACGGGACGCGGAGGTCGTGTTCGTCGGGGGCGGGAACTCGTTCCGGCTGCTGTCCACGCTCCAGCGGACGGGGCTGCGCGAGGTGATCCGGGAGCGTGTCGAGGCCGGGGAGCTGCGCTACATGGGTTCGAGCGCGGGGACCAACATGGCGTGCCCGACGCTCCGCACGACCAACGACATGCCGATCGTGCAGCCGGAGTCGTTCGAGGCGCTCGGGCTGGTGCCGTTCCAGATCAATCCGCATTTCCTGGACGCCGATCCGGGCAGCACGCACATGGGCGAGACCAGGGAGCAGCGCGTCACGGAGTTCCTGGAGGAGAACGACGTCCCGGTGCTCGGGATGCGCGAGGGCGCGTGGCTGCGGGTGAGCGGGCGGAAGGCGGCGCTCGGCGGGACGACCGGGGCGCGGCTGTTCGCGCGGGACTCCGAACCGCGCGAGCTGGCACCGGACGCCGACCTGTCGTTCCTGCTGGAGACGCGACCGAAGTTCGACGCCTGAGAAAAAGAGGGGGTGCCGCCGCGGCGGCACCCCCTCTTTCCGTTACTTGCCCTTGGTCTGGAGGGCGGTCATCGGGCCGTAGAGGCCGACCAGCCGGTCGAACTCGGCGGCGTCGTGGAAGCGGACGGCGCCGCGGCCGAAGTCCTTGGCGACCTCGACGCAGAAGCGCGCGGCGGCGTCGACGCTGTACAGGTCGGTGGCGCCGGTGGCCGAGCCCGCGACGGGCGCGTCGGTGGTGATCGCCACGCCGACGACCGGGGCCTTGGTGGCGGTGGCGGGCTGCAGGATCGAGTTCACGTGGTACACGCCGTTGCCGTACGGGGTGATGTCCTGCATCGACAGCGGCAGCACGACCGGGGACCGGCCGGTGACCCGCTGCTGGACGGCGAGGAGGTCCTCGCTGATCCGCAGGATCCAGCCCTCCTTGACGGTCGGCGAGATCGCGAAGCCGACGTGGTTGACGACCCGGTTGCCCTTGGTGGTGTCGACCGCCAGGATCGCGTCCGCCGTGGTGTCGACCTCGTGCACGTTCATGTCCTCGATCTCGACGGGCGAGTCCATGAACGGGACGGGGTCGTGCGGCTGGGTGGGCGCGTCCGGGCAGATGTGCGTGCCGATCACCACGTCGCCGTCCAGGACGTCGCCGCGCCGCCGCATCTGGGCGAGCTTGGCCGCGACGGTCACGGCGGTGAGCGCGCCGTCGCCGTCCGACACGAAGCCGATCTGCTCGGGCCGGGCGCCGAGGCCGCCGAGCCGGCCGACCACGCTGAGCGTCGGCGCGTCGCCGCCGGCGGTGCGGCCCCGGGAGCCGGGGATCACCGCGCGGACGAAGTCGGTCTTGCCCTTGTCGCCGGTCACCGGCGTGACGACCGGGTCCTCGACGCCGTGCCGGCGCAGGAACTCGGCGACGGCCGCGCCGTTCACCGACGGGTCGTCCAGCAGGTCGAACGCCTCCAGCACGTGGGGCCAGCTCATCTATGTGTCTCCTTCTCTAGGAACGCTCGGAAAGCGATCACCGGTGCACCTCGCCGGCGAGCCGGGCGACGACCGTCCGGGCGAGCAGGACGGGCACGCCCGCCGCCCGCGCCGCGGCCGCGCGCATGTCCTCCGTGTAGCCCATGCAGTCGAGGACGACCCACCGCGCGCCGCCCGCCGCGAGATCCCCCGCGGCCGCGGCCACGGCCTCCGCCGCTCCCGCGGCGTACGGGGTGGCGGCGGCGACGTTGATCTCTCCGGCGACGTTCGACCACTTCGTCCGGCTCATCTCCTCCTGCTCGGGCAGCGGGCACACGATCCCGACCGGGTCGGCCGGGTCGCACAGGCCCGCGACGCCGCGCGTGAGGAGGCGTTCGGCGAACAGCAGCGGGCGCCGGTGCCGCAGCGGCGGGAACTCCCCCGTGCACACGATCACCGTGGCGTCCACGCCGCGCTCTTCGAGCCACGCGACGGCCGCCTCGACGCGCCCGGCCGTGCGGTCGTGGTCGAGGACGACGGAGGACCCGTCGGCGAGCCGCGTCGTGAGGACGTGCGCGGCGCCCGGGGCCGGGGCCAGGGCGGCGATCGCGTCGCCGTCCAGCCCGTCCAGGGCGCCGCGCTCGATCACCGAGGCCGGTCCCGCGCCCAGATGGGGCAGCATCTCGGGCACCATGTCGTCGCGCGGCGACTGCCCGATCGTGACCAGACCCAGCACCGTCAGCTCCCGTCCCTCGCCGCCATGTCCAGGAGGCGGCCGAGGACGTCGGTGCCCTCCTTCAGCCCGTCGTGCTCGTACTCGTTGGTGATCCAGGGCGTGAGCCCGCGGACGGCCGCGGCCGTCTCCAGCGAGTACTCCCGGGGGACGAACATGTCGCCGTGGTAGACCGCCGCGTACACGGGCACCTCGTTGGACCGCAGCCGGCCGAGGTCGTACAGCAGCGGCCAGTCGTCCTTCTCCGCGAGGAGGTGCGCCGCCTCGCGGAGCGGGACGAGCGCCGGGTCCTCGTCGAAGTGGAACGGGAAGAACATCTCGCCCGTGAACGCGAACGGCACGTTTCCGTTCAGCGCGAACTCCGGCCGCTCCCGGTAGGCGCGCTCGGCCGCCCACCGGGTCGCGCCGCCCTGCGCGTAGATCAGCTCCTGGAACACCGCGTACAGCGGCCGCGGCGCGACGCCGACGGCGTCCTGCACGCCCGCGAGGAACGTATCGGACAGCTCCGGCCCGCTCGTCCCCGCCACGAACGCCTCCTCCAGGAGGAAGTGCAGGGAGTCGAACCCGGAACGGGTGCCGAGGCCGAGGCCGAGCGACTGGAAGCGGCGCGGGCTGAGCCGTTCGCCGGTCGGCAGCCGCACGTCGTGGTCGCGCAGGTGCTCGGCGATCCGCGCGCACAGCTCCCGGTCGCCGGGGTGGCGGGCGAAGTACGCCTCGTTCCTCTCCAGCGTCCGGTCGAACGTGAGCCGGTAGACGTCCTCGGCCGTGCCGGTGAGCGTCGGCAGCCCGCCGGTGACGAACGACCGCCGCAGGCCCTCGGGGGCCAGCGACAGGTACGTCATCGTGATGAAGCCGCCGTAGCTCTGCCCGAGCGTGCTCCACGGCCGGCCGCCGTTGATCTCGTGCCGGAGCGCCTCGGCGTCCCGGACGATCGAGTCCGCGCGGAAGTGCGCCAGGTACGCGGCCTGCTCGGCGGGGCCGCCGGCGGCGGCGAGCGTCTGCCGGTTCGCGGGCGTCGAACGGCCCGTACCGCGCTGGTCGAGCAGCACGACGCGGTGCTCGTCCAGCGCGCAGCCGATCCACCCGCTCTTCCCCGGCGGCCGCAGCGCCTTGCCGCCGGGCCCGCCCTGGAGGAACAGCAGCCGGGGCAGGTCGGCGTCCGCCTTGGCGGCGGTCACGACCTCGCGCGCGTACACCTCGATCCGCGGCCCGTCGGGACGGTCGTGGTCGAGCGGGACCTCGATGACGTGGTCGGTGTAGAGCAGGCCGCCCTGCCGGAACGTTCCAACGATCATCAGTAGCCCGGGATGCCGAGGCGGTGGCAGATCTCGACCAGCTCCGGATGCACGTACCGGCCCTCGATCTCGATCGCCTCGCCGTCCAGGTAGATGCTCGGGTTGAGCATGCTGCCGTCGGTGTGCGCGGGCGCGATGAACGGGGCGCCGCCGATCCAGGCGCCCTTGGTGCCGAGGCCCAGCTCAACGCAGCCGAAGATGCGCTCGTCCTCGACGATCCGGCCGGTCGGCTGGGTCACGCCGGGGTTGAACCCGAGCGACCAGTGCGCGATCCGGTACATGTTCCGGCCCTGCTCCTCGTCCTCGGCGTTGCGCGCCTGGTCCTCCATCCACCGGCGGAAGATCGTCGCGTCGGTGCCGTCGCCCTCGATCGAGGTGACGGTCCCCTCGCCGACCTCCATCCGGATCGGGTTGCGGATCAGGCCGAGGTCGTTCGGCGGCCAGACCGCGCCGTCGAAGACGAGCACGCCCTCCTGGGTCTCCTCCAGCGGGTTCCAGGAGATCTGGCCGGCCAGCATCACGGTCTCGCCGGGCTTCTCGGCCGGCTTGCCGCGCAGGTTGATCGGCCGGCCGCCGTTGCGGGCGCGCAGGTCGGTGCCCGCCGGGGTGGTGATCCGCACCTCGTCGGCCTGCTCCAGCAGCCGCACCAGAGCCTTGCCGAGGTCGATCGTGCCCTGGAAGTCGACCCGGGCGACGGTGTCGACGAGCATCTGCACGTCCATGCCGGTCAGGTTGGCGTAGCGGGTGCCCTGCGCCATCGCCGCGCGGAACGCGTCCGAGTGCATGATGTACGCCAGCGCGTACTCGATCCACACCTGCGACCGGGCCACCGCGCCCGCGACCGGGCCGGGCGGCTCCATCGCCGAGGACGGCCGGGTCGGGTACCAGACCACCGTCGGGGTCGCCCCGGCCGCCGCCACCGCCTGCGCGGTCAGCTCCACCACCCGGTGGTCGGTGGAGGTGTCACCGGTGATCACCACGTCCTCGCCCGGCTTGACGAGCATGATCTCCTCGACGAGCTTGCGGGCGCCGAGCGCCGCCTCGTACGAGAGGTATTCGGGCCGGGACTCGATCCGGCTGGTGACTTCCATTCTTGGCTATCCCTTCACTACGCGGCTGACATCGGTGAGCGAGCTCCCGGCGATGAGACCGGAGCCGATCAGGTTGAGCTCCCCGCTCGCCTCCGGCCCGCGGACCCGGCCCCAGATGATCCGGAAGGCCAGCGCGCCGAGCACGAACCAGCAGGCGTACGGGGTGAGGATCAACAGGCCGGTGGCCAGCAGGACGCCCATCTGGCGTTCCGGCCCGCCGATCAGCTGGATCAGCGCGCCGGGGATCGCCCAGATGAGGATGTTGGTGAGCGTCGAGGTGTCGGTGAGGCCCCCGGCGACGGTGTCGGCGTAGACCTTCGACACCGGCGGGATCTCGTTGCCCTCGAAGTACGACCGCCAGGTCAGCGCGACCACGGCGAGCGCGACGCCGAAGCCGACCAGCTGGGCGATGTACTGCTGCTTGCGGCCGGCCTTCTCGACCAGCTTGTACGGGGTGCCGCCCTGGCGCAGGATCCAGCCGGCCTTGAGGTCGTACCCCATGTCGGCGAACGCGGGGCCGGTCGAGGCGACGTACGCGACGAACAGCGCCAGCGGAACGGTCGGGATCCCGATGACCAGGCCCAGCACCATGAAGATCAGCGTGACGGCGAACGCCGGGAACCAGCCGGAGTGCATCGCGGCCAGGCCGACGATCAGCTGGTGGACCAGGGCCGCGAAGCCGGCCAGCACGCACCAGCCGATCAGCTGGACCACCGACAGCTCGCCGAGGATGCCGCCGACCAGGCCGACGGTCAGCGCGCCGAGGAAGAACAGCACGTACCCCTCGGTCAGCGCCCGGCGCAGCCCGCGCTCGTCGACGGTGCCCTCCATCGCCTCGGGCTGCTCGGCGCCCACGGCGGTCTCGCCGGCGGCGCTCTCCTTCTCCGGCGACCGGCGCAGCAGCAGGATGACCGCCTGCACCAGCGCGATCAGGCCGGCGCCGACCATGAAGCCGTGCGGGATGTACAGCTCGTTCAGGTCGACGTCGAACCATTCCTTGCCGTACTGGTTGACGCCCAGCCCGACGCCGAACATGGCCAGCGCCCAGATGTTGCCGATGAGCGCGACACCGGCGGCCGAGAACGGCAGCGCGTTGCCCGCGATCTTGACGAACGAGCCGAGGAAGCCGACCAGGCCGCCGATGCCGAGGACCACGGCCTTCCGGCCGCCCTCGTCGCCGGCCACGATCGTCTCGGCCGCGGCGACGCCGGGCGGCCAGGTGGACCGGGCCGGGAACAGCTTGGAGTCGAAGATCCGGTACAGCACCCAGGAGTCGACGAACAGGCCGATCGCCGCGCCGAGCAGCATCGGCCACACCAGGTCGGAGCGGCCCAGGACGAACGGCACCGCGATCGGCACCAGCAGCGAGTTCGCGGCGGCGAACGTCGCGCCGGAGATCGCGCTCTGCACGAGGTTCTGCCGGTGCACCGACCGCATCTCGCGCAGCTTGCGCGCGGGCACCCGCGCGACCAGCATCGCGATGAGCGCGCCGATGACCGAGGTGTTGGCGGAGATGCCGAGCGTCGTCACCAGATGCAGGCCGATGAACGCGCCGAGCACCGACAGCACGACGGTGAGGACGAGGGTGACCGGCTCGAACGCGCGCGGATGCGACTCCGCGCCGTGCAGCCCGGCCCCCTTCAGCGATGGCGTGATGGACAAGGTGTTTCCTCGCTACTCTTCGGCCCCGCCGTCGAGCAGGCGGCTCAGCGTTTCCGCTGCTCCCCGTACCCGCGAGACGGTGCTGTCGATCTTCTCGGTGACACTCTGGTGCGGGCCGATCACGACCAGCGAGCCGATCACCTGGCCGGCGGCGAACACCGGCGCCGCGACCGAGGTGACGTTGAGGTCGTACTCGCCGTGCGACACCGCGACCCGCTCCGCCCTGATCCGGGCGTACAGCGCGAACAGCTCAGCGGGGTCGACGATCGTCTCGTCGCTGAACCTCTCCAGCGGGCCGGCGCCGAGGAGGCGGCGGGCCTCCTCGTCCGGATAGAACGCGAAGATCGCGTGCCCGGCGGCGCCGCCGTGCGCCGGGATCGTCTCGCCGACGGTGGCGGAGTACCGCATCGGCCCGTCGGCGTCGATCGCCAGCGCCGTCCGGTACGCGGCGCCGTGCGGGACGTTCAGGATGGCGCTCTCGCCCAGCTCCTGCGCCAGGGCGGTGAGCAGCGGCCGCGCGGCCGCCTCCAGGGACCCGCCCCGCTCGGCGGACCGGGCGAGCACCCCGATCGTGGCGCCGAGCCGGTACCGGCGGGTCTGCGGGTCGGCCAGGACGAAGCCGCGGTGCGCGAGCGTCGTCAGCAGCCGGTGCGTGACGGCCTTGTCCAGCTCCAGCTCGCGGGCCAGCTCGCTGACCCCCCACTCGGACCGGCGCCGGAAGGCCAGCAGCACGAGCAGGCCCCGATCCAGCGTCTTGGCCGTACCGCGACCCGGCTCGCCCACAAGACCACCCCTTACGTTGCGATAATCGCAACACCGTTGCAATTTCTGAGCCGAGAATATCCCCCGCCATCCGAAATCGGTCAACCCTTACGGCGGTGGAAACCTGTTTTTTACACAGCGGACCTGCGGGATCTCGGCAGATGCGCGGCGTCCGGCGTCCGAAAACCGTGCGGGCGCCGGTCAGGCGGGGAGGGTGGGAAGCGTGGAGGAAGGGCTCCTCAGCGGCCCTTCATCGGGCCAGGCGGCACAGGCGGAAGCCGATGTTGGGCGTCTGGCGCCAGGTCGGCCCGCCGCCGCGGTAGTCGGTGGAGACCGGGCGCGACATGCGGAACGAGACGGTGACGGTCTCGGCGCAGTCGGCCCAGGAACCGCCGCGCAGCACCCGCTCGGATCCGGTGCCGGGCCCGGCCGGGTCGGCCTCCGGCGAGTGGCGGTAGTACTCGGCGTCGTACCGGTCGGCCGTCCACTCCCAGACGGAGCCCGCCATCGCGTACAGGCCGTACCCGTTGGGCGGCTTCTCCCGTACGGGCCGGATCGAGAAGTCGTCGAAGCGGCCGAAGTCGCACCGTTCGGGCGTCGGCGGCTCGTCGCCCCAGGGGTAGCGGCGGCCCGGCAGCCCGCCGCGCGCGGCCCGCTCCCACTCCGCCTCGGTCGGCAGGCGGTAGCGGACCTTCGAAGTGGACAGCTTCTCGCCTAGGGCCACGGCATCGTCCCAGGGGACGCTGACCATGGGTTTGCGGTCGTAGCCCCACGGGTCGTCGGACTCCCGGGGCGGCTCGCCGAAGCGCCGCTCCGGGCCCGGCCCCTCCCCCTCGCGCCGTCCCCAGAGGCGGGGGTCGTGCGCATGCCAGCCGATCGCGCGGGTCGTGGCGTCCTCGCAGTACTGGAGGCGGATCTTGTTCGTGTCGTACAGCCCGAACGCGTTCTCGGGCCGCTCCTCCGGCATGCCCACGGGAGGCGGGACCCAGCCCATGAGGGCGCAGTACGCCGACCAGCTGACCGGGGCGTCGGTGATCCAGTAGTCGCCGAGCCGGACGGGGTGCACGGGCCGCTCGTCCGGGTCGCCGGTCTCCGAGCCCATGAGGAACGTTCCGGCCGGAACGTAGCGGAACACCAGCCCGTGCTCGGTGATCGCCAGCCGGTCGAGGAGGGCGGCGCGGGCGGCGGCCAGTTCGGCGTCCTCGGGATCGAGGGCGTAGGCCCGGTCGTAGGCGGCCGCCGCCGCGCGGAGGTCCCCCGCGTTCTCCAGCTCGCTGGCGGTCCGGTACGCACCGCCGCTCACCGGCCGCACCCGCCGGCGTTGACGTCCAGGATGACCAGCGGGTTCCGGCCGTCGAGACCCGCGCCCGCACCGGCGTGCTCGCTGATCCACGGGTCGGGCGCGTTGATCGAGCCGTTGAACGCCTGCGCGCGGGCACGGCAGCCGCCCGCGAAGACGGCGTCGCCGGTCGGGTCGTCGGACGGCAGCGAACGGATCTCCTGGAAGCGCCGGCTGCGATGCCAGATCTCCGCGAGCGACCGTTCCCGCACGTTCGCCGCCACGAACTCCGGCCCCAGGAAGCTGCACGGGTTGACCTCGCCCGACACCGAGATCGAGCACACCGAGTTGCCGGCGCCGCAGCCGTGGTTCTTCTGGACGACCGACTGCGTCTCCCGGCGGGCGCGCGGGCTGAACGGGTCGATGTGGTGCAGCTCGACCGGCGCGTTCGCCTCCATGGAGGCCAGCTGGTTGAGCGCGGTGCTGTACTCGGCGAACGTCGGCATCAGCTCCCGGTGCCGTTCCGCGACGCCCACCGGGTACAGCGGGCGGAACACGGCGGTGTCGGCGCCGACCTCGTGCGCCAGCCGGGCGCAGTCCTCGATCTCGGCCAGATTGCTCCGCATGATCGTGAACGCGAGCGTGAAGCGGGAGTGCTCGCGCAGCACCGCGAGCCGGTCCATGACCTTGTCGAACGTGCCCGCGCCGCGGACCCGGTCGTTCACCTCGGCGGTGGCGCCCTCCAGGCTGACGTTCAGCCAGACCAGCTCGCGCTCGCCGAACGCCCGCGCGATCTCCTCGGTGATCAGCAGCCCGTTGGTGGTGACGCACGGCGCCAGCCCGTGCTCCAGCGCCAGATCGATGATCTGGAAGAGGTCCTTGCGCAGCAGCGGCTCGCCGCCGGTGAGGCCGAGCCGGAAGCTGCCGAGCGCGGCCATCTCGCCGAACAGCCGGTCGATCTCGGCCAGGCTCAGCCGCTTCTCCCGGCGCGGCAGGTCGCCCGCGAAGCAGTGCGTGCAGCCGAGGTTGCAGGCGGCCACGACCTCCAGGTGGACGGCCAGCGGCCCGGTGAGATGGTCGGCGGGCACCTCGACGCCGTCCAGGACGGTCCCGGCGAACCGGCCGTCCACCGTGAAGAAGCCCATCCCATAGAAGTGCTCGTAGAAGCGGACGAGCCGGTCGGCCTCGCCGTCGTCGGCGACGCCCGCGAGCACCCGGTCGACCGGGACGTCGCGGAGGCGGGTGAGCAGGGCGGTGGTCTCCGCGTCGAACGGCAGGTAGCGCGAGGTCCGGCGGTCGAAGACGAGGCAGCCGAAGAACTGCGGGACCAGGACGAGCGGGGCGTGTTCAGGCATCGCCGCCCTCCTCCTCCGCCGCCGGGCCGGGCACCTCGAACTCCGTCCGGATCCAGACCCGGGTGCCGTCCTCGATCCCGAGCGGCGCGGCGCCCAGCCGCTCCAGCCACTCGAACCGGTACCTGTCCATGTCGCGCTTCGGGTCCTCCGGCGGGCGCCGCCCCTCCCGCAGGTCCATCGGCGGCCAGCCCGCGTCGTCGAAGCCCGGCCGTCTCCAGGCGTCGTCCGCGGGCTCGTCGAGGGTGTACGTCCAGGACCCGTCCGCGACGGTCAGCAGCGAGAACGGCGCCTCCTCCGGCCCCCGCGGCGTCACGGGTCCCCGCTCCGCCGGCGGCGGGTGCAGCGCGGCGAAGCTCAGCACGGTGTACGCCGGGTCGGTGCCGGTCACGTCGAAGCTCAGGACGTGCTTCCCGAACGGCACCAGCGGCCGGGCCGACGGGAGCGGCGCGCCGTCCAGCCGGATGTCGCACTCGCCGTTCACGTACATGTTCATGTGGAGCGGGACGCCGGCGCGCGGATCGCGCCACCGGAGCACGACCCCGCCGCATCCGGCGGGGATCTCGCAGTGGCCGTACTCTTCGAGCACGTACAGCGGTGAGGTCTTGGAGTAGCGGGCCAGCGAATTCAGCTTGAGCTCGCGTTCGTCCACCCCGCCCACCCTAGCGGCGCCGTCCCCTCAAGATCAGGCGGATTCGGTACGGAGGAGGCGCAGGAACGCCTTGATCCCGGCGATCACCTCCTGGTTGTCGGTCAACTGGGAGACGGTGTCCTCGAAGCGGCGGCCGAGGGCGTCGATCCTGCGCTCCAGCTCGCGGGTCCCCTGGGACGCGGTGAGGTCCACGGCCTCCAGCCGCCGCTCCAGGTTCCGGTCGGCCTCGTGGAACTGCTCGCCCGCCAGGCGCATCGCTTCGACGTGGCCTTCCAGGAACCGGACGCGCGAGAGCAGTTCGAGGACGTCGTCACGGGGGTGCCGCGCCTCCCGGTCCATGACGCGCAGCCTGTCGCGGAGGTGGGCGAACCAGGCGTGGGAAGGCCGGAAGAGCGTGCTCAGCAGGTAGAAGCCGGCGAAGTAGTAGCCGGTCCACTCGCCCGAGAAGTAGGTGACCGCGGCGACGGCCGCGGCGGTGACCAGGTGGGCGCCGATGGCCGCGGTCCTTGCGCGGGACGCGATCCGCTGCGCCTCGGCCTCGTGGCCGTCCGGAACCTCAAGGCCCCGGTCCCGGCTGGTCCGGATGTCGTTGAGCACCCGCCGTGCCCGGAAGTGCACGTTCCACGGAACGGTCAGCAGGAGCAGCAGCCACGCCAGCCCCACCGCCACGGCGGCCACCGAGAGCAGCACCGCCGCCGGGACGTCGGCCACGACGACGAGCGCGGCCGCCCCGACGGCGGCCGCGGCGAGCAGGGCGAAGGCGAGCAGGTCACGGATCATGGGGCGGCTTCCTGTCCGGGGGAGTCGGATGGAACGTGTGTCCCATCGTCGATCCCGTCCCGGCACCGGCGGATGCGTACGGCTACTCGGTTCGGCGTGAGTACCCCTGCCCGGATTCCGCCGCGCCCGGCGGCACGGGCCGGCCCGGCAGGGATCCCGCCGGGCCGGCCGCGGTGGCCGCGCGGTGTCAGAAGGCGAGGTCGCGGCGGCGGAAGGCGGTCAGGCCCGCCGCCGTCAGGACGAGGGCGGCGGCGGCCAGCACCGTGATCGGGAGGAGGGCCAGGTCGGCGGCGGGGAGCGACGGGGTGTGGCTGAACGGCGAGAGGTTCGTGACCCACTGCGGGAGCTCCAGGATCGGGCCGAGCTGGCCGATCAGCAGGCAGATCCCGAGGGCGGCCCAGGAGATCGCGACCGAGCGGTCCGGCAGCAGGCCGATCATCGCGACCACGAAGCCCGCCAGGGACAGCGTCGCGGGCAGCTGGACGAGCGCGGCGCCGGTCAGCGCCCCCACGCGGTCCAGGGAGCCGGCCGCCGCCGCGTACGCCAGGGCGTTCGCCAGGCCGGTGACCAGCAGGACGGCGGCGGTGCCGAGCACGGCGCAGGTGATGTGGGCGAGCATCCAGCGGGGGCGGCTCACGGCACCGGCCAGCACCGCCTCCAGCGGGCCGGTCTCCTCGGCCCGCATCCGCAGCAGCGCCTGGACGGTGTACCCGGCGATGATCACGCCGGTCAGCCCCATCATGGCGGCGAAGAAGGCGTCGACCAGGTCCCCGCCCCCGCCCAGGCGGCCGACGACGTCCGCCAGCTCGGCGCTGCTGCCCAGCACCTCCTCGGCCTCCGCGCCGACGGCGCCCAGGGCCAGGCCCATGACCAGCATCCCGGCCGCCCAGCCGTACAGGACCCCGCGCTGCAGCCGCCAGGCCAGGCCGAGCGGGCCGAGCAGCGAGCGGGCGGCGGTGGCCGGGCCGCGGCGGACCGGCAGCATCCCGGTGCCCACGTCGCGGTGGTCGGTGAGCGCGAACGCGGCCCGTACCAGGACGGCCAGGAGCACGGCGTGCATGGCCAGCGGCCACAGGTCGTCGGCGGCGAACGGGCGCACCCGCTGCGCCCAGCCGATCGGCGACAGCCAGGACGGCCACAGGCTGGTGACGCTCCCGTCCTCCACCGGAGCGAGGCCGTCGCCCGCGGCGCGCAGCAGGAACGCCAGGCCGAGCACGGCGGCCGCGGTGCCGTTCGCGGCCCGCGCGCTCTCGGCGATCTGCGCGGTCACGGCCGCGACGCCCGCGAACACCGCGCCGGTCGCCCCGACGGCCGCGCCCAGGACCAGCGACCCGGCGAGCGGCACGCCCGCCGCGGCCGTACCGGCGGCGAGCAGCGCCGCCAGCAGCGCGTCCGCGCCCAGCGCGACCAGCAGCGCGGCGGTCAGGCCCGCGTGCCGGCCGACGACGGCGGAGCCGATCATCTCGGCGCGGCCGGTCTCCTCGTTCTGCCGGGTGTGCCGGACGACCGCCAGGATGCTCATCAGCGCGGCGAGCACGGCGAGGATGCTGAACGTCTCGGCGACCACGATGCCACCCGCGCTCGCCTCCGGGATGATCCCGTTGAAGACGCGGGAGACGGCGCTGGTGATGTTCGTCCGCGCGTACGCCGCCTGCTCGCGCTCGCTCGTGTAGAGGCCGGCGACGCTGGACGCCGACACGCCCGCGACCGCGGTCAGCCCGAGCAGCCAGAGCGGCAGCCGGACGCGGTCGCGGCGCAGCGCCAGCCGCGCCAGCCGGAGCGTCCCGGTGAACGTGCTCATCGCGCCGCCTCCACCGGCTCGCGCCCCGGCTCCCCGTAGTGGCGCATGAACAGCTCCTCCAGCGTCGGCGGATTGCTGGTCAGCGCGCGGACGCCGAACCCGGCCAGGTGCCGGTGCACCTCCGCCATCGCCGCCGCCTCGACCTCGAAGCTCGCCGCGGTCCCGTCGGCGCGCAGGCCGTGGACGCCCGCCAGGCCGTCCAGCCCGGTGACGGGACGCTCGGTCTCGACGGTCACCGCGGTCCGGGTCAGGTGGCGCAGCTCGTCCAGCGTGCCGGACTCGACCGTGTAGCCGTCCCGGATGATCGAGACCCGGTCGCAGAGCTTCTCCACCTCCGCGAGGATGTGGCTGGAGAGCAGCACCGTGCCGCCCTTCCGCCTGACCTCGGCGACGCAGTCCTGGAAGACCGACTCCATCAGGGGGTCGAGGCCGGACGTGGGCTCGTCCAGGACGTACAGGTCCACGTCGGACGCGAACGCCGCCACCAGCGCGACCTTCTGCCGGTTGCCCTTGGAGTAGGTGCGGCACCGCTTCGTCGGGTCGAGCCGGAAGCGGTCGAGGAGCTCGTCGCGGCGGGCGCGGTCGAGGCCGCCGCGCAGCGCGCCGAGCAGGTCGATCGCCTCGCCGCCGGACAGGTTGCCCCAGAGGTTGACCTCGCCCGGCACGTACGCCAGGTGCCGGTGCAGCGCCACGGCGTCCTTCCAGGGGTCGCCGCCGAGGAGGCGCACCGTCCCGGAGTCGCGGCGCAGCAGCCCCAGCAGGACGCGGATGGTGGTGGACTTGCCGGCGCCGTTCGGGCCGAGGAAGCCGTGCACCTCGCCGGTGCGGACGGTGAGGTCCAGCCGGTCGAGCGCCCGGACGTCGCCGAAGCTCTTGCTCAGATCGATGATTTGGATCGCGTCGGACATGGCGGTGGTCCCCGTTCGTCCTTCTCGCTCGTGCCCCGCCCCCCTGAGAGGCCCCTGCCCTGACCGTTGGTCAGGGCCTCGATCGTAGGACATGTCCGCCGTGCCGCCAAGGGCCCCGGCGCGGCCGGTCTAGGCTGGGCGGGTGGACGACAAGAGGTCCCCGGACACCCGCGCCCGCATCCTGGAGACGGCGCTGGACCTGTTCTCCGAGCGCGGCTACCAGGGCAGCTCGATGCGGGAGATCGCGCTCCGGCTGGAGATCACCAAGGCCACCGTCTTCTATCACTTCCCGTCCAAGCCGATACTGCTGGCGACGCTGTGCGAGCCGCTGTCGGAGGACCTGGAGGAGGTCGTCGAGGAGGCCGCGGCGCTGGACGACCTGGTCGCGGCCCGCCGCCGGCTGATCGAGGGGACGCTGGACGTCTACATCCGCCACCGCCGGGTGCTGCGCCTCCTGCTCCAGGACCTCACGGTGCTCGCGCACGAGCACGCGTTCCGGCAGCTGGTCAGCCTCGTGCGGCGGATCCACGAGGTGTTCGCGGGCCCCGAGCGGGACGTGAGCGTGCGGGTCAGGGCCGTGCAGATCTTCGCGATGCTGAGCGACCCGGTGGTGTTCTTCGAGGACCTGCCGGTCGAGCGGCTGCGCGCCGAGATCCTGGCGGGCGTGTGGGCGCTGCTCGACGACCCGGCAACGTCCGGCCTGGTCACCCGGGAGGAGGCGGGACTGGGCGAGCGCGGCGGGCGCGCCCCCCGGAGGGCGGGCCGGCCCAGCGTCATGGACGAGGCGAAGGCGGCCCGGGCCCGGCGGATGTACGCCGAGGGCACCCACAGCGTCGGCGCGATCGCCGAGCGCCTGGGCGTGTCCCGGGCCACCGTGTACCGCCACCTTCAGGACGGGCCCCGATCGCCCTGAGTTTCGCGACACTTCTGAGACGCATTATGAGACGGTTTTCGCGACACCCGGGCCGCGGGACGCTCAGACCGGCGAGGCCGCCGGAGGCCGGGCCGACCGCCGCTCGGACTTCCGCACGGTGAAGAATCCGGCCAGCGCGGCCAGCGCGGCGATGCCCTCGCCCACCAGGCTGATCGTCTTCTCCCCGTACCAGGCCGGATCGTGCATGGCCGGGATCGGCCCGATCTGCCCGGGATCGACGAAGTAGTAGAGCAGCAGCGCCCCGACGGCGCTCGCGGCGACCAGGAAGGCCACCGCGTACGTCCACCGGCGCGCCCAGAACAGCACCAGCAGGCCCGCGGCCGCCGCCACGATCGCCTGCGCCCGGAACAGGTCGTCCCCGGCGATGGTCCCCGGCGCGGCCCCGCCACCGGGCGCCATGTCGGGCGCGAACCGCCAGTGGACGATCGCGTCGGCCGCCAGCCCGGCGGCCACGAGCACACGAAGCAGAATCCCCATACTCCTTGCACGGACGTACGCCCCGAACGGATCAAAACGCCCGCGAGAAAGCATGGCCGGGTTCAGCCGTTCCCCGTGATCCCCGCCTCGACGGCCCGGTCGTAGGCGTCGTCGATGTGGACCACGGACCGGCCGGCCCGTGCCAGCAGGCTCGCCGCCGCCGCGGCACGGTAGCCGGAGCCGCAGTGCACCCAGACCGTTCCGTCCGGTACGTCCGCCAGGCGGTGCGGCAGCTCGGGCAGCGGGACGTGCGTGGCGCCGTCGATGTGGCCCGCGCGCCACTCGTTGCCCATCCGCACGTCCAGGACGACGTCGGCCTCCTCCCGCCGGGCGGCGAGATCGGCGAACGTGGCCGTCTCCAGCGCGCCCAGCCGGGCCTCGTCACGCCCGGCCCACTCCGCCGGCTCCCCGGCCGCGGCCGCCGCCGGACGGTCGACGCCGATCCGGGCCAGCTCCCGCTGCGCGGCCGCGATCTGCCCGGCCGACTCCCCCAGCAGCGTGATCGGCGCGTCCCGGGGCGCCAGCCAGCCGAGCCACGTCGCGAGCGGCCCGTCCAGGCCGAAGCTGAGCGTCCCGGCCAGATGCCTGCGGGCGAACGCCTTGCGCGAGCGCAGGTCCACCACCCACTCACCCGAATCGATCCGCTTCCGCAGCTCAACGGGGTCGGCCTCGCGTACCGGCGTCAGATCGATCAACCCGGCACCGGCGACATTGCGCGCACCCATATGGGCGTAATAGGCCGGGTATGCATCCAGCCCCTCCAGCACCTCGGTGACGAAGTCGTCCGCTTCCAGGCGCAGCGCCGGATTGGCCCGCCTCTCCTCGCCGATCGTGGACGCGGACGCGTCCGACTGCGCGGCCGAGCAGAAGCTCCCGAACCCGTGAGTGGGCCAGATCCGCGCCCCGTCCGGCAGCAGACCGGCCAGCCGCCGCACCGAGGCGTGCTGCCGATGAGCCAGGTCATGGGCGTGATCGGCACCGAGCAGGTCGGTGCGTCCGGTCGTCCCGAACAGCAGCGACCCGCCGGTGAACACCCCCGCGGGCCGCCCGCCCGGTCCGGTCAGCACGTACGACAGATGGTGGAACGTATGCCCGGGGGTGGCCACCGCCGACAGCCTCATCCGTTCCGACAGCACGATCTCGTCGCCGTCGGCGACCGGAACCCGCGCGAAGTCCACCTCGTCCGCCCCGGCCATCAGGTACTCCGCGCCGGTCACCTGCGCCAGCGCGAGCCCGCCGGACACGTAGTCGTTGTGCAGATGCGTCTCGGCGACATGCGTGATCCGCACCCCCAGCCGCCCCGCGAGGGCCAGTATCCGGTCGATGTCCCGCTGCGGATCCACGACCAGCGCGACCCGCCCGTCATGGGCCAGATAGCTGCGATCCCCCAGCGAGGACGTCTCCACCACTTCGACCTGCACGGCCGTCATCGTTCACACCTTTCCTCACCGCTCAACGCGTCCCTACCCAACGGAGATACCCCCAGGGGTATTTCGAGGATACCCCCCGGGGTATACTGCACCGAGGAGGTAGGCAACATGGAGATGGACCCGACCGTCATGAAGGACGCGGTGACCCGGCTGAAGCGCGCCCACGGCCAGCTGGGCGGAGTCATCGCCATGATCGAGAACGGCGAGGACTGCGAGCGCGTCATCACCCAGCTGGCGGCCGCCTCGCGCGCCCTCGACCGCGCCGGCTTCAAAATCATCTCGACCGGAATGCGGCAGTGCCAGCAGGCCCGCGAGCGCGGCGAGCAGCCCCCACTCGACGAGGAACAGCTGGAAAAGCTGTTCATGACGCTGTCCTGACCTCGCCCGGCCGGTCCTATAGTGGGCCGCGAATCCCGACCCGTGACCAGGAGCGCGCCCCATGCCAGTGCGAAAGAGGCCCCCACGGCCCTTCCTGCACCTGGCCCTGACCGCCTTGGCCCTCATCCTCGCCGCCGGCTGCCTCCCCCAGATAGGCAAGGCCGCAACCACCCTCGCGCCCCGCGGCCAACATCCCCCAACTGCCGCCCTAGTCACCACAGCCCCAAAGCCCCCCACGCCGGGCAAGGCAGCCGCGGATGCCGTTCCCACCAAACCGGACAACGGCGCGGGCGCGGGCCTCGTCCTGAAGGCACCGGACCGGCCGGACGGTCAACCTGGCGGCAAGAACGGCTCCGGGCACTGCCTCGCCAAGAAGGCTCTGGCAGAGGCACCAGGAGCGGTGACGCCGGCCACCGCGCCCCTCCCCGTCCCGCCCGTCGTGCTCCCCGCCTCCATCACCGACGGCTCAGCGATGCCGGCCGTGATCGTACGAGCGGCGGACTCCGAGCCCATCCCCTCCCCACCCGACCTCTCGGGACTCTGCGTCCTACGCATCTAGAAGCCGCCCAGGGCATGCCGATCCGGCCGACCGGACTACCTCCACGGCCTCTTCGCGCACCACAGCAGCCCACCACCGGCGTCCCACCTGGCGGCTCACACCTGAGGTCTGCCGCATAGCGGCTGCCCGGCAGATGCCTGGCGCCGAGCCGGAAAGCGGCTGGCAGTTGGCCGCCGACAGCGAACGGGTTAGGGCCCAGTACCTGACGTCCGCGCCCACTCCTGGCGGCTGGCGGCTGACGCCTGCTAGCAGAAGGCGGTTGCTCCCTGACAGCCGGCGGGGTTGGCGCCACCACGGGGCGTCCGCGTTCTGCACTGACGCCTAGTGGCTGGCGCTTGGCGCCTATCGCCATGGCGGAAGGCGGTTGCTCCCCGACAGCTAGCGGGGTTGGCGCCACTACCTGACGGCCACGCCTGGCGGCTGGCGGCTGGTGCTGACCAGCTGATGTCCACGCCTGGGGTCTAACGCCAATCGGCTGACGGCTGACGGCTGGCGTCCGAGCCTGCGCCGAACGGCTGGCGGCTGAAGGCAGAGGGCTGGTGGCTAGGGCTGGTTCTGGCGGCTGACGGCTGCTGTCCGACGTCCGGCACCCGATGGCTGGCGCCTGTGGCCTGGTGTCCGGTGCTTGGTGGACGACGCCGTGCTGCTCGTGGCTGGTGGGACTGGTGTGCGCGATCGGCTGCCCTGTCCGAGTCCGATCCCGTTTCTTTCGCAGAGAGGTACCTCAATATGCCCGCGTCCCCTACGAACTCCCGTGCGAGAACGTCCGGACGGCGCCGTCCGATCGTCATCGGCGCCGTGCTGCTGGTCCTCGCGCTTCTGCTCGGCCTCGCCGCGCTCGGAGGCGGCCGTGACCGTTCCGACCAGCGCACCTCCGCTCCCGCGTCGCCCTCGGCGTCCCCTTCACCCAGCGGCCCTGACCTGGCCCGTCGCAAGGAGGGTGATCCGTTCGCCCTGGGCCGCGCGGACGCCCCGGTCGTCATGATCGAGTACAGCGACTTCCAATGCCCGTTCTGCGGCAGGTTCGCCCGCGAGACCAAGCCTGAGCTGGTACGGAAGTATGTGGACACCGGCGTTCTCCGGATCGAGTGGCGCAACTTCCCGATCTTCGGGGACGAGTCCGAGTCCGCGGCCCAGGCGGCGTACGCCGCGGCACGGCAGGGGCGGTTCTGGCCGTTCCACGACCGGCTGTACGCCGAGCCCCGCCGCCGCAACTCCGGCGACTTCGCGGACGAGCACCTGCTCACCTGGGCCCGCGAGGCCGGTGTCCCGGACCTGGGGCGGTTCCGCGCGGACATGAAGAGCGGCGAGGCCGCGGACGCCGTCGTGAACGACCAGGTCGAGGGCTACCAGGTCGGGGCCGCCAGCACCCCGGCGTTCCTGATCAACGGCCGGCCGATACTGGGCGCGCAGCCGTTCACGGTCTTCGCGCAGGCCATCGAGGAGGCCCGGGGACGATGAACGGCATCGGCTACCTCGCGGCGCTCCTCGGCGGCGTCCTCACGCTGCTCAGTCCGTGCAGCGCCCTGCTGCTCCCGGCGTTCTTCGCCTACTCGTTCACCGAACGGACCCGGCTCGTCGGCCGAACGGCGGTCTTCTACCTGGGCCTATGCGCGACGCTCGTCCCGCTGGGCGCCACCGGCGCGTTCGCCGGCCGGCTGCTGTACGGGCATCGGGACCTGCTCATCGGCCTCGGCGGCTGGACGATCATCGCGTTCGGCGTGGCGCAGATCGCCGGCCTGGGCTTCGGCTCGCCCCGCCTCCAGCGGCTCGCCGGGCGCCGCGGCCGGACGGGCTCGAACCTGTCGGTCGCACTCCTGGGCGCCGTCTACGGGCTGTCCGGCTTCTGCGCCGGACCGCTGCTCGGCGGCATCCTCACCGTCTCGGCGGTCGGCGGAGACCCCGTCTACGGCGCGTCCCTGCTCGCCGTGTACGCCTTGGGCATGGCGGTACCGCTCTTCATGCTGGCGCTGCTGTGGGACCGGTTCGACCTGGGGCACCGCCGCTGGCTGCGGGGACGGCCGGTCCGGCTGGGACGGTTCCGTACCCACTCGACGTCGCTGGTCGGCGGGCTGTTCTTCATCGTCCTCGGAACGGTCTTCCTGCTCTTCGACGGCACCTCGGCGCTTCCCGGACTGCTCGGCCCGGACGCCGAGTTCGCCGCCGAGGAGTGGATCTCCCGGGTCGGCGGGGCCGTACCCGACGGCGTTCTCCTGGGAGCTCTCGCAGCAGTCGCCGCGGTCGTGGGCACCACCCTGCTCGTACGCTCCTTGAAGTCCACGCACGACCCGCGCCCTGACCACCAGGAACAATCCTCGACTCCGCTCTAGCCCCAACCGCCCCTGCCGCCCGCCTTGGGTGGCAGGGGCGAAACTTCGGGTCCCGCCGGTGCATGCCTGGATTCGAGAGGCGGACGCTACGCGGTGCCGGGCGAACGAAACCGAGGGCGCGTACCCCGTGCCGAGTGAGTCCGGAGGCGAGTGAGACCGGGGAAGGGTGCGGCTGGAGGCGGGTGCGGGTGGCGCTAGTCCAGTTCGGCGTCGTGGGCGAGTAAGGCGATCTGGGTTCGGTTGTCGAGGTGCAGCTTGTCCAGGATCGTGGAGACGTGGCCTTTGACCGTGGCCAGGCTCATGAAGAGGTCCGTTGCGATCTCTGCGTTGCTGCGGCCTCGCGCGACCGCGAGGACGACCTCGTGCTCGCGCGGGCTGAGGACGGCGAGGGCGTCACGGGCCCGCTGGTACGCGCCTGCCTGGTCGGCGGCGCGGTCCATGAGCCTGCGGGTGATCCGTGGTGACAGCATCGGGTCTCCCGACGCGACCCGGTGGATCGCCCGGACGATCTCCTCTGGCGGGGTGTCCTTCAGGAGGAACCCGCTGGCCCCCGCGCGCAGGGCCCGCAGGATGTTCTCGTCGGCGTCGAACGTGGTCAGGACGATGATCTCGGGAGGGTTGGGGCGGCTCCGCAGCCGGCGGGTCGCGGTGATGCCGTCCACGCGCGGCATCCGCAGGTCCATGAGCACCACGTCGGGCGCGTGGGCGTCGGCCGCCGCGGGAACCTCGTCGCCGTCAGCGGCGTCGCCCGCGACCGAGATGCCGTGGGCTCCGTCGAGCATCATGGTCAGCCCGGCCCGTACGAGGGCGTCGTCGTCCACGACGAGCACGCGAAGGGGACGGGTCACGACGGCCATGGTAGCGACGCGTGCAGCCGGAACTCGCCCGCCTCCGCCGCATGGTCGAGGCTCCCGCCGGCCAGCCGGACCCGTTCGGTCAAACCCACCAGTCCGGTGCCCGCTCCCTGGACGAGGGGCGGCCCGTGCCGCAGGCGGTT
This sequence comes from Spirillospora sp. NPDC029432, assembly GCF_040703975.1. Lineage (NCBI taxonomy): Bacteria > Bacillati > Actinomycetota > Actinomycetes > Streptosporangiales > Thermomonosporaceae > Spirillospora > Spirillospora sp. NPDC029432. Next base: position 222,670 of record NZ_JBEZWH010000004.1, on the reverse strand, counting down.
GCTGACCTCGACCTCCAGCCTGTCGCCGGGGCCGCCCGTGATCACGATGTCGACCGGCAAGCCCGCCGCGTGCTTGCGGGCGTTGGTCAGCGCCTCCTGGATCACCCGGTAGGCGGTACGGCCCGTCGCGTCCGGGAGCGCCGACGGATCGGCCACCTCGTCGCGCACCCGCACTTCCGTACCGGCGTCCCGGGACTCATCGACCAGCCAGCGAAGATCGGTCAGCACGGGCTGGGGCCGTTCGTCGGCGTCCTCCTCCTCTCGCAGGATGAGGATCACGTCGCGAAGTTCGTCCAGGGCCTGGTGCACACCTGCGCGGACCACGCCCGCCGCGCGGGCCAGCTGCTCGGGCGGGGCGTCCGGCCGGTACTCGAGCGCGCCCGCGTACGTGGCCAGCAGGGAGAGCCGGTGTGCGAGGACGTCGTGCATCTCGCCGGCGATGCGTCTCCGTTCGAGCATCCGCGCCTCGGCCACCCGCCGCCCCTGCTCCGCCTCGGCCCGGCGCGCCCGTTCCCGCAGGGATTCGAGAAGCGCGCGCCGCGCCCGCGCCATCGCGCCCCATCCCCAGAGGGCCCCGTACCCAACGACGGTCAGGAACAGCCACCAGCCGAAGCTGATCCCGTCGCTCGGCCGCCACAGCCCCCGGATCGCGTGGGCCGCGATCCCGGCCGCGGCGATCGCGGCCGCGACGGGAAAGTCGCGGCGCTGCGCGACCTGCAGGGCGCCCAGCGTCGCCGGCGGCGTCGCGGCGGGTGACAGCGCGGCCAGCACGGTCAGGCCGAGCGCCCCAGAGACGGGGCGCCAGAGCAGGAGCGGAGACAGCAGCCACCCGCCCACGGCGACCGCGAGGTCGAGAGCGAGCAGCCGCCCGTCTGGAGGACTCCAGAGCGTCAGCCCGATCAGCACCCCCATCACGGCGAGGACGGCGAGGGCCGCATGTCTGCGATCGTTCATCACCGGCGCAGGCTAACCTCGCGCCCCGCCGCTCCGGCACCTACCAAAGTCGGTGTCGACCCCGACCTCGGTCGGGGTCGATCCAGCCGCGCGGCCCATGTGCCCGCCATGCCTCGGCGGTCACACTCCGTGGCATGAAACGAAGCCCGCGTCCACAGCGGCTCCTCCGCCCCTCTCCGCCGGGTCCGCCGGGCGTCCCGCGACCGCGCCGAGCCGTCTCTCGCTCGTCGGCGACGCCCGTGGTGTTCACCTTTTCTCCGGCCATGACGCTTCAGGAGTACGCATGCCCATCGGATACCTGATCACCGCGGCGCTCGCCGCCGCTTTGGTCTTCGTTCCCTTGACACCACTGCGTTTCCAGGGCTTCCTCGGCGTGATGGCGCTCAGGCTCGGCTTGGTGAGCATCGAGCTGCCGCTTCTCCCCCTCTACTGGCTGACCGCCTCCACGCTCATAGCCGTCGCCCAGGACGACCTCGCCGGTCCGGTCGGCTGGACGGCGTTCGCTCTCGTCACCCTCACGGTGGCGATGCTCGTCGTCTTCCTCCGGCGGGGTCTCCAAGCCAGGGCACTGGTCGAGCGGTACGCGGGCGAGAAGCCGCCCTTGTCGATCGCGCGCCATCTGGCCGGGGGGCTCTACATGCGGCGCCGCGGTGTCGAGCGCGTCGCGAACATCCGCTACGGGGACGCCGGCGACCGCAATCTCCTGGACGTCTACCGGCACCGCTCCCACCCGGCCAATGCTCCAACGCTCGTCTACTGGCATGGAGGCGGCTATTACAGCGGGCGTAAGAACCGCGAAGCCCGCTCCCTTCTCCACCGGCTCGCGAGCCAAGGATGGGTGTGCGTCAGCGCGAACTACCGCCTGCGCCCGTCCGCGACGTTCACCGACCATCTCGTCGACGCGAAAAAGGCGATCGCCTGGGTGCGGGAGCACGGCCACGCGTACGGCGCCGACCCCGCCACCGTGTTCGTGGCGGGCGGCTCCGCCGGGGCCCACATGGCCTCCATCGCCGCCCTGACCCCGAACGAGCCCGCTCTCCAGCCCGGCTTCGATGACGCGGACACTTCTGTATCCGGCGCCATATGCCTCTACGGCTACTACGGCAATTACTACGGTCTCGACGAACACTCCTCACCCATGGCCCATATCCACAGAGACGCGCCGCCGTTCTTCCTCGCGCACGGTGACCGCGACTCGATGGTCCCGGTAGAGAGCGCCCGCCTCTTCGCGGACCGGCTCCGCGACGCCTCCGCCCAGCCGGTCGCCTACCTGGAGCTGCCCGGAGCGCAGCACTCCTTCGACCTCTTCCACTCACTCCGTTTCGAGGCGGTCATCCATGCGATCGAGACGTTCACCGCGCGGGTACGCGGCACACGGTCGCAGACCACCGAGCTGGGCGGCGACCAGACGACCACCGTCGCCCCGCAAGCCATTCACAGCACACGCCTACAGAAGAACGAGGCCCATTGACAACCGTATGACCAGCATTCACACCGTCGATCCACGCACACCACACACCCATGGAAACCGAACCCACCGATAACCCGACGACGATCACCCGTCCCTCGACACACCCGCACGACACGGCCACGGAAACAGCGAGACCAACCATCGGAGTGCGTCTGATGCCACAGACGGAATGGGCCACGGAAACGCATCCTGAGGCGGATGCGAAATCTGACGCGGCAGGAGCGAAGGCTGCGGGAGGCGTTCCTGGAGGGCCGCCGGCTCGTTCTCGGCGCCGAGAACGCCGAGCACGGGGCGAGCTGGGGACCCGAGCGCGTGATCCGGGCCGAGGTGATCCGGGATCTGCTGACCGGAACGCCGGCCGCGCACGACGGCGGGGTGCCCGCGGTACGGCTCGCCGGCGCGCGGGTCACCGGGCGGCTGGACCTGAGGTTCGCGACCGTCGTGCATCCGCTGAGCCTGCGGTCCTGCTACTTCGACTCCAAGCTGGACCTGCACGGCGTCCGCTGCCGCGAGATCGACCTGACCGGCTCGCATCTACCCGGCGGGCTGCGGCTGTCGACGGCCGAGATCGACGGGCATCTGCTGCTGGAGGAAACCAGGATCGACAGGTCCGTACGGATGATCGCCGCGCATGTGGCGGGTGCATTGTTTATGAACGGGGCGCGACTGCGCGGCGGCCGGTCGCGGTCGACCGCGCCGGCGTTCGAGGCGGACATGTTGCGGCTGGACGCCGACATGCTGTGCAAGAACGGCTTCCAGGCCCATGGGGAGGTGCGGCTGCCCGGAGCGACGATCGGCGACACGATCCACTTCGACGACGCGCGGCTCGGGAACGGCGACGACTGCGCGCTCAACCTCGCCCGGGTCACGGTCGGCGGCGACCTGCTCGGCCAGGGAACGTTCGACGCGAAGGGGGAGGTCAACCTCGAAGGCGCGGAGGTCCAGGGCCGCCTGTGCCTGGAGGGCGCGCGGATCCGGCGCCGCGGCGACCACGCCCTGGCCGCCGACCGGCTCGTCGTGCGGGGCGAGCTGCGGCTGGCCCGGCTCCGTACCGAAGGCGGGATACGGCTCCTCAACGCCCAGGTCAGCGGCCCGGTCAACCTCGACACGGCCGACATCAGGAATCCGGGCGGCGTGGCCGTCCACGCCAGCGGGATCACGGCCGACGGGATGTACTGCCGCATGGGCTTCACCACGGAGGGCGAGATCCGGCTCTCCGGCGCGCGCATCACCGGGCCGCTCGACTTCCGCGGCGCGATCCTGGACGACGGCGGCGGGCTGAGCCTCGGCTGCTGGTACGTGACCGCCCGCGAGCTGATCCTGCTGCTCGCGCGGCCGGTGAACGGCCGCGTCGATCTGCGCTACGCCGAACTTGGCCTGTTCAACTACTCCCCGGAGGCGCTGCCCGCCGAACTGCGGCTGGACGGGCTCGCGTACAACGCGATCGCGCCGGCCGGGAACGTACGGAACGGCCTCGGCCTGCTCGCCCTCGAACCCTCCGGTTTCCGCCCCCAGCCGTACGAGCAGCTCGCGAGGACGTACCGGGCGATGGGGCACGACGCGTTCGCCCGCGAGGTCCTGCTGGCCAAGGAGCGCCGCCGCCGTTCCGGGCTGCCGCGCCCGGCCAGGCTGTGGGGCCATCTGCAGGACGCCGTCATCGGCTACGGCTACAAGCCCGTCCGGGCCGCGGCCTGGCTCGCCGCGCTGGTCATTGTCGGCACGGTCCTCTTCCAGGCGTCGCCCCCTCGCGCGGTGGACCCCAACCGGGCCCCGGCGTTCAGCGCGTTCGTCTACACGATCGACCTGATGGTGCCGATCATCGATTTCGGCCAGCGCAAGGCGTACCTGTCCCCGAACGGCTGGCAGCAGGCCGTCACCTACTGCCTCGTGGCCCTCGGCTGGATCCTGGCCACCACCATCGCCGCCGGACTCACCCGCGCCCTGCGGCGCCAGTAAGCCCGTTCTGTTCCCGCCCTACCCGCCCCGACACAGCCGGGCACGGCACGGCACAACTTCACCCGGGCGGAACACACCGGCACAACTGGTCAGAGTTGTTCTTTTCGGAGGTTACGGAGAATGCGGCGGAGGCGGCCGGGTTGCTGGGGCCGAGGGTCGAGGGCGGGCTCGGCCGGAGAGTCGGCCGGGGCGGCGGTACGGGGCGGGGGCGGAGGACCGGCCAGCTCGTACTCCACCGGCAGGGAGCGCAGGCCGCGCATGAACGGAGAGGAGCGCCACGGGAGCTGATCGGTGGGCAGGGCCAGGCGCAGCCCGGAGAAGCGGTCGAAGAGGCGGCCGATGGCGATAGTGGTGAGGGTGGTGGCCAGCTCGCGGCCCATACAGCCGTGCGGGCCGGTGCTCCAGGCCAGGTGGGCGCGGGAGCTGGTGACGGAGTCGGCGTTCAGGTTGTCGGTGAAGATCGGGTCGGTGTGCGCGGCGGCGACGGAGACGCACACCGCGTCGCCGGACGCGATGGTGTACCGCCCCATCCGCACGTCGGAGCGCGCGAAGCGGAAGGAGAGGTTCGCCTCCGGCGGGTTCGCCATCGAGACGCGGTTGACGGTCTCCTGGAGCATCCCGGCCGAGAGGCTGTCGCGGGCGGCGGGATCCCCGGCGATCACCTCCGCGATGGTGCTGGCGATGAGCGTGCCGCAGAAGTCGCTGAGCATGGCGACCGCCAGCGTCAGCTCCTTGCACAGCTCCTCGACGGTCAGCGTGGGATCGGCGGCGATCATGTACGAGGTGAGGTCCTCGCCCGGATTCGCCTGCCGGGACGTGATCGTCTCCTCCAGCGCGGCATGGATCCGGACCATCGCCTCGGCCGAGTCCGGACCCGCGTCGACGATCCGCCACAGATCCATGAGGAGGTCGTCGCCCCGGCCGTCGTCGAAGCCGACCAGGCGGTTGAGGACCATCAGCGGCAGCGGCCGGGCGTACTGGGCGGCGAGGTCGGCGTGCCCCGTCCGGCTGGTGCCCTCCGCCAGCAGCGTGATCAGCTCGTCGGCATAGCCGGTGATCTCCTTCTCGAGCCGGCGGGCCTGCGGGGAGGTGCGGTTCTGGAACGGTTTGAGCCCGGTGGCCCAGGCGTTGCGCAGGCGGTCGGCGTGCCAGCCGTCCTGCATGAGGACGCAGTCGTTGGCGAACGCAGCCCGTACCGGCCAGTCGGCGGGGACCTTCCCGTCGGCCCAGGCCCGCCAGGAGGCGGTGTTCTTGTTCCACTGCCCCTGCCGGTCCCGGAGGATCTCCAGCGACTGCGGGTAGCCCACGACGAGCCAGACGGGAACGCCGAGCAGATCGACGGGCGCGACCGGGCCGTACTCCTCCCGCAGCCGCCGGTAGAAGTCGGCGGGCGCGGTCTCGAACTCCCTGGTGAGCATGGGCTCGGCCGCCAGGGACTCCAGGGACGGCTCGGTCGAGCCGGCGCCGGCCAGGCGCATGATCATCACTCCTCGCTGTCGGGGCGGAGCGGCGTTCCTGCGCCGTGGACGGTGCACGTGCACGATCCGTTCCAGGGTGGAACCTTAGGAGAGATCGCCTATGGATGTTAGGAATTGCCCAAGATCATCAAGCGCCGCCGCGGCCTCGACGCCCACCTCCTCTCCCTATCCGCCCTGGACGGACAGGTCGCTGCGGCGCCTGCGCGTCAGCCATCGCGCGAGCCCGTGGGTCGCGCCCAGTGCGGCGGCGGTGAAGGCGACGCCCGCGACGGCGTCGTACGGCCGTGCGGGCCGCAGCACACCGGCCCGCCGCAGCCTGCCGCGGGCCCACAGCGAGAACGGGATGACGATCAGTGGCGAGGTGGCGGCGCCGGGGGTGTAGCCGCGGACGGCGGCGGACTGGACGAGGTGCCCGACCCCGTGCAGCCCGAAGGCGAGCAGGACGCTCTGGTACGCGGCCGAGCGTCCGCCGGTGCGGTGGCCGTCGGCGGCGGCAGCGGCGACCAGGAGGCCCATCCCCGAGACGGCGATGGCGAACTCGCCCCCGCCGATCGACTCCAGCCGCCGCCAGACCGGCGCGGGGACCTGCGGGAAGCGTTCCCGGAGCTCGGGCACTCGAGCGCGGACCCAGCGCGGCACCATGATCACTTCTTCGGCGTCATGGACGGCCCAGGCGGCGAGCAGGCCATAGGTGACGCGGCGGTCGACATCGCTCATGATCGCGATTGTGCCAGTACCGGCCGGTAACTCCGGGGCGGCGGGCAGCCGCAGCCGCCTCGGGAGAGCCGGTCCTGCTCGCCGAACGACCGGGGGCCGGATGCCCAGTCGCCGAAGGTCCGGACGCCGGGCGGACGGACGCCGGACGGCCAGGCAGACGGACGGGCAGACGCCGGACGGACGGGCGGGCGGGCAGGCGGACGATCATCGGGTCTCTGGGGCCGGAGGCGCTGGTGCGGGGCGGGGCGGGGTGACAGGACGGGCCGGGTCGTCCACACTGGCTTGCCGGTGGGCGCCGCTGGACCGGTAGATTTCAGGGGCCGGTCTTCTTTGCCCTGTTTTTCACAGCCTCCTTAGGTCCGCAGTGGCAGGGTGTGACTTTTCGTGGTGTCGTCGAGCCCGGAGCGAGTGAGGAAACATGTCCGAGGATGACAAGCCCCGGGGTGAGCGCGCGGTCAAGGCCAAGCTCCCGGCCGCCAAGAACATCCGCAGCCCGGAGTTCAAGCCGCACGGGATCAGCGGTGGCAGTCGCAGCCGCGGTCCGCGCCCCTCGGGCAAGACCGCCGCGCAGGCCAAGAAGCAGCGGCGGATCGCGATCGCGCTGACGGTGGTCGCCGTGCTGGCGATCGCCGGGGGCACCACGTACTACCTGACCCGGCCCCGGCCCGTTCCGACGGCCACGGGGGCGCTCGGCCAGGCACCCAAGGTCACCTTCCCGGAGGACCTTGAGCCCACCGGCAAGCTCGAAGTGCACACCACGATCAGGGGCAAGGGCCCGAAGGTCGCCAACGGCGACACCGCGATGGTGAAGTTCGCCTTCTACAAGATGCCCCCGGCCGGCGACCAGTCCAGCGCCAGCCCGAGCGCCGAGCCCAGCGAGAGTCCCAAGGCCAAGAAGGACGGGGGCGCCGAGTCCCCGATCAACTCGTCCTACCAGCAGCCGGCCGGCCAGCAGGCGGTGCCGATGACCGTCGGCAAGACCGACCTCAAGGGCCTGGACAAGGCGCTGGTCGGGGCGGCCACCGGCAGCCGGCTGGTCGTGGAGATCCCGCCGAAGGAGGGCTTCGGCGACAAGGGCCAGCAGATCGGCCTCGGCCCGAACGACTCGATCGTCTTCGTCGTCGACGTCCTGGCCAACTACTCCAAGAACGCGCAGGCCCAGGGCACCGAGAAGAAGCCGGAAGGCAAGGACCTCCCGCAGGTCGGCGCGGTGGAGCCCGGCAAGGGCCCGAAGGTCACCATGCCGAAGGCCGACCCGCCGGAGAAGATGCGGGTCGAGACCCTGATCGAGGGCACCGGCCCGGAGACCACCAAGGACGACACCGCGATCGTCAAGTACAAGGGCCTGCTCTGGCGCAACGGCAAGGAGTTCGACTCGAACTGGAACTCCGGGCCCACGCCGTTCCCGCTCAACTCCACCGAGGGGATGACCGGTTTCTTCAAGGGTCTGCAGGGCAAGAAGATCGGCAGCCGGGTGATGCTGATCCTGCCGCCCAAGGACGGGTACGGCAAGGAGGGCAACCCGCAGGCCGGGATCAAGGGCGACGACTACACCGTCTTCGTGGTGGACATCCTCGGCACCATGCCCAAGTGACCGGTCACTGACGGCGTACGCGCGACCGCCGCGCGCGGCCCGGACGGCGGGGCATCCATCGGGATGGCCCGCCGTTCGGCATTCCGGCACGCGAACCGTTCACTTCGCGATATCGATGACGACAACCGTTCGGGCGTCCAGTTCGTCCTTCTAATGGGGAGCCATGGGAGTGTGCATTGACCCGCCGAAACCATCGAACCCCTCGGGTATCGTCGGTCACGGAACAATCACGGGGGGCATGTGAGCAGTAGCGACGACGACCCGGAGGGCCGCGCGCCCGACGGGCCACGGGAGGCCGGATCCGCGGCCGAGACCGGCGATGCGCCGCCCCCGCCAAATGAAACCACCCCAGATTCCGACAAATCCCATCAATCCGAGAATGACAGCAGCGCCGCGAACATGAACGAGAACGGCGTCCCGAGCGCCAGCGAAACCGACGACGAAACGCCCCGGACGGAGAACGCCGAGGCCGGCGGCATTGAGCCCGAAGGCGCCGAGCCCGGCGACACGGCCGCCGCAGGCAGCGGCCTCCCCGAGAACGCCGGCGACGCCGAGAACGAGAACGTCGAGGTCGAAGGCGTCGAGGGCGAGGACGTCAAGGTCGAAGACGTCGAGGTCGAAGACGCCCCGCCAGCGACCCCCGAGCCCGCCGACACCGAGCCCGCAGACACCGAGACAGCGGACATCGAGACAGCGGACATCGAGACAGCGGACATCGAGACAGCGGACATCGAGGGGGCAGGCGCCGAGCCCGGCGGCGGCGCGGAGGACGTGAGCGCCGACGCCGGACGGGCCGAGCCCACCAGCACCGCAGCGGCGGACGCCGAGCCCGCAGACACCGGGACGGCGGACGCCGAGGCCGCGCCCGCCTCCTCTCCCTCTGAATCCCCCTCCGAGACCGTCGCCGCCCGAACCGTCCCCTCCGAGACCATCCCCCCTGAGGCAGCTCCCTCCGAGAGCGCCCCCTCCGAGAGCGCCTCCGAAACGACCCGTTCCGAAGCGATCCTCCCCGACGACGACACCCCTGCCGCCGAACCCGACAAGGCCGGCGACACCGCCGCGCTCCCGGCGGACGCGGCAACAGCGGCCGCCGCAGCGGCGGCAGCCACCCCCGCGGCGGCCTCCGGCTCGCCCGCTACCCCCACACCCCCTACTCCCCCCGCTCCCCCGGCCGCCAAGACAGGTGGCGGCGGGAAGTCGTCCAACGGCAAGGGCAAGGGCAAGGTGAAGAAGGAGCGAAGCCGGCCCGCCCGGTACGCGCGGCGGGCGCTGTTCGTCCTGCTCGGGTTCATCGGGTTCTGCGTGGTCGGGTTCGGGGTGGCGTACCTCTTCACCCCGGTCCCCTCGCCGCAGGAGGAGGCCGTCGCGCAGGGGCCGACGTTCTACTACGCCGACGGCAAGACGGTGATCGCCAAGACCGGTGTCAACCGGGACGCGGTGCCGATCAAGCAGATCCCGGAGGGCGTCCGGGAGGCGGTGATCGCCGCCGAGAACAAGAGCTTCTACGAGGACCCGGGCGTCTCCGTACGCGGCACGATGCGGGCGTTCTGGTCCACGGCCACCGGTGAGCAGCTGCAGGGCGGCTCGACGATCACCCAGCAGATGGTCCGCAACTACTACGGCGGCATCGGCAAGGAGCGCTCGGTCACCCGCAAGCTCAAGGAGATCATGGTCTCCCTGAAGGTCGGCCGGGAGAAGCCCAAGGACTGGATCCTGGAGCAGTACCTCAACACGATCTACTTCGGCCGCGACGCGTACGGCGTCCAGGCCGCCGCGCGGGCGTACTACGGCCAGGACGTCAGCCAGCTGACCCCGGCGCAGGGCGCCTACCTGGCGGCCGCGATCCAGCAGCCGAGCAACTTCGCCGAGCCGAGCAGCGACAACCGCGCGTACGTCGAGCAGCGGTGGCGGTCGGTGGTCGGCAACATGGTCGAGAACGGCGCGATCACCCAGGCCGAGGCGTCGAAGATGGCGTTCCCGCTGCCCGCCAAGCAGAAGATCACCGATGTCCTCAAGGGCCAGAAGGGCTACATGGTCAATGTGGCCAAGAAGGAGCTGATCGAGCGCCGCGGCTACAGCGAGGACGAGATCAACCGCAGCGGGCTGAAGATCACCACGACGTTCGACAAGCGGTTGATGGACGCGGCCAAGGAGGCGGTCACCTCCAGCGTCCCGGCCGGGATGAGCAAGAAGATCCGTACCGGGATGGTGTCGGTCGATCCCAAGTCCGGGGAGGTGGTGGCCTTCTACGGCGGCCGCGACTACCTCAAGGAGGCGCTGAGCAGTACGTTCGGCGACTGGGCGCAGGCCGGGTCAGGGTTCAAGCCGATCGTGCTGGCCGCCGCGCTCGACGACGGCATGAAGCTGTACGACACCGTGGACGGCTCGTCGCCGCAGTACTACAACGGCGCGCGGGTGCCCAACGACGGCGGCCGCAGCTACGGCTACGTCAACCTGGTCGGCGCCACGCAGAACTCGGTCAACACCGCCTACGTCAACATCGGCCAGAAGATCGGCCTCGACAAGGTGTCGGCGATGGCCGAGAAGCTCGGCTACACCAAGAAGCAGCTCACGGCCAACGGCGCCAACACGGCGGTCACGTTCCCGCTGGGCGTCGTGTCGGCGCACCCGATCCAGCAGGCGGGCGTGTACGCGACGTTCGCGTCCGAGGGGATCTACCACGAGCCGTACGTGGTGAAGCAGGTCACCGACGGCGAGGACCACACCCGGAAGTTCAGCGAGAAGGGCGAGCGCGTCTTCAGCCCACAGGTGGCGCGGGACGCCTCGTACGCGATGTCGCAGGTGGTCCGCGCCGGCACCGGTACGGGCGCGCAGCTGCCCGACGGCCGCGACGTGGCCGGCAAGACCGGTACGACCGACGAGGGCCGCGCGATCTGGTTCAACGGGTTCATCCCGCAGATGGCGACGACGGTGGCGATGTTCCGCAGCGACGGCAAGCCGCTGAACATCCCCGGGTACGGCTCGTACGGCGGGCAGCTCCCGGCGCAGATGTGGCGCGGCTTCATGTCGCAGGCGGTCAACATCGAGAACCTGTCGCCGGAGTCGTTCGGGTCGCCGTCGTCCACTCCGGGCGGCTACGCCGGACGCCAGCCGGGCCAGACGGGGGACGCGACGCCGACGCGGCCAGGGCCGCAGCGGCCGCCGGACTCCGACCGGCCGGAGACGCCCAGCGACCCGCCACCCGGGGACGGGCCCGACGAGCCGGAGATCCCGCTGCCGCCGGACCCGGACGACCCCGGGCCCGGCGATCCGGGCGGCGGCGGAGGCGACGATGATCCGCCCGGCAACGGCGGTGGCGGCAACGGCGGAGGCGGAGGCGGAGGCAACGGCTGAGCCGCCGGCCGTGACGGAGGCGAGAAGGGAAAGGGGAAGGGCCCGGCGTGATCGCCGGGCCCTTCCCCTTCTTCAGCGGCCCGGCGTCAGGAGCAGGCCTTGCCGATGCGCTGCGGCGTCCCGGTCATCACGCCGTTCAGCTGGGCGGCGTCGCCCGTCCCGATGCCGGCGGCGGCCTTGCGCAGGCCGTCCGCCTCGGCCTTCAGCGCCTTCTTCAGCGCGGCGTCCTCGGCCTTGCCCGCCAGCCCGTCGACGCGGCCGGCCAGCTGCTCGGTCGGCTGCCTCCACTGCCCGGGCTCGGCCGCCGAGACGCTCCGCACCTGCGTCATGTACTGCTGGAACGCCTTCTTGGTGTCGGCGCAGATCTGGTCGGTGTTGTCCCCGCCCAGCAGCCCGCAGCCGGTCAGCAGCCCGGAGGCGCCGAGCACCAGCACACCCCCGGCGAGCACCCGAACCGCCCGGACGGCCCCGTGTCGCATCGCACCCTCCCATTTCGTCCCCGTCGGTCTTGGCATATGATTCCGCACTAGGTCATGAGCGCCAGCGTCAAGCCCCGGCTTGCTGGCCGGCAACCCTTCGTCCGCGATGGGGTGCCCCGGGTGAGGACCTGGCCGGGCGCGACCGCGTTCCGGCAAGCGCGGATCCCGCCTTCCTGCCGGCCACCGGCCGCACGGGATCCCTGGATCCCCGAGGAGGGCCACCGCATGTCTCCCGCCGGTACCGCAACGCTCACCACCACCCGTCCCGCGCCCGTCGCCGCATCGGCGGCCGCGCCCGTACGGCCGCGGCGGAACGCCGACGCTACCGCCCCGCGCGATCTTCCGCGCGTGATCGGCGCGGACGCCTCCGTCCCGCTCGACGGCGGCGGCAGCGTCGCGTACGCCAACTTCGACTACGCCGCGAGCGCGCCCTGTCTGGAGTCGGTGCAGGAAGCCGTCACGCGCGCGTTGCCGTACTACAGCAGCGTGCACCGCGGCGCCGGGTACGCCTCGCAGGTCACCACCGAGGCGTACGAGAACGCGCGCGAGACCGTACGCGGCTTCCTGGGCGCGTGGAAGCGCGACGCGGTCGTGTTCACCCGCAACACCACCGACGCGATGAACCTCCTCGCGCACGCCGCGCCGCCCGGCACCACCGTCGTCGTCTTCGAGACCGAGCACCACGCGTCCCTGCTGCCGTGGAAGCGCGCCGTACGGCTGCCCGCCCCCGCGAGCCCGCTGGAGGCCGTCGCCGCCGCGGACCGCGCGATCCGCGAGGCGCCGGCCGGGCCGCGGCTGCTGGTCGTCACCGCCGCGTCCAACGTCACCGGCGAGATCTGGCCGATCGCCGAGCTGGCCGCGACCGCCCGCGCGCACGGCGCCCGCATCGCCGTCGACGCCGCGCAGCTCGTCCCGCACCGGCCGCTGGACATGGGCGCGCTGGGCCTGGACTACGTCGCGTTCTCCGGGCACAAGCTGTACGCGCCGTTCGGGGCGGGCGTGCTCGCCGGCCGGTCCGACTGGCTGCGCGCGGCGGACCCGTACCTCAAGGGCGGCGGCGCGAGCGCGTCGGTCACCGGACGCGGCGACGCGACGCGCTGGTCCGCCGACGCGCAGCAGCGGCACGAGGCCGGGACCCCGAACGTGCTGGGCGCGCTGGCCGTCGCCGCCGCCTGCGAGACGCTGGCCGGAACCGGCTGGGACGCGCTCGTCCGGCACGAGGAGCGGCTGCTGGCCAGGCTGCGCGAAGGCGTCGCCGGCATCCCCGGAGTGCGCGAACTCACCCTCTGGGGCGAGGGTGTCCCCCGGGTGGGAATCCTGTCGTTCGTCGTGGACGGCTGGAACGCGCGGGACGCTGCCCTTACCCTGTCGGGGACCTATGGCATCGGCGTCCGGGACGGCAAGTTCTGTGCGCACCCCTTCGTCCGGCACCTGCTCGGCGGCGCCGGACGGGCGGCGGAGTCGGCGGTGCGCGCGAGCTTCGGCGTCGGGACGGAGGACGAGCACGTCGACCGGCTGCTGGACGCGCTCCGGCGGCTGGCCGCGACGGCGGGCGAGCGGCGGGCCGGGTAGGGGCCGCGATCCCGTGCCCCTCGTGGACGGGCCGCCGGTGGGGGCACTTTGGCCCTGTACGCCCATGTAGCGTAGGCGGGTCCGTAACTTGCAAGTCAAGAGCCCGGTCGCCGGGCCCGGGACGGGCAGGATGGGCTCCGCCGGGTTTCCCGGCGGACCCGGGATGAAGGCGGCACGGGATGAAACAGGGGGTGGCGACCGTGGCCGACGCGTGGCGACCCACGTCGGAACTCGAGCGCCGGCTGCAGGAGACGGTGCGGAGCGGAGACCAGGAGGCGTACTTCCGCCTCCTCGCCGGCAGCGAGCTGGTGATCCCCGTACCGCCCGCCCAGGCCGACGACGTCCTCGCCGACCAGGCGCGGCCGAGCTGGCCGGTCCAGGAGGAGGACGGCCGCACGCACGTGCTGGCCTACACCTCGGCGGCCGCGATGCGCGACTGCCTCGGCCCGGCGTACCGGCACTACCTGCGGCTCAGGTTCACCGACCTGGCCGAGACCTGGCCGGACGCCCGGTGGTGGCTGGCCGTCGACGTGCCCATGCCCGGCACCGACGGCGCCGTGCTGCCGATCGAGGCGCGCCTGCCGGCCTGGTTCGTCAGGCAGGTCGCGGACGGCGACGCCCGCCCCCCGCGGGCCGGCCGCCGCACCCCCGACACGCCGGACCACGGCGCTCTGCCGCCCGTTTCCACGCACCCGCAGCCCCAGGCCCCGGCGTACGGGGACGGGCCGCACCAACCGCTCGCGAACTCCACGGGCCCGCTCCCCGCCGGCCCTCCGCAGTCGTCGCCGAACGCGATGGGTGCGCTCCCCACCAGTGCCCCAGAACCGCCGCCTAACGTCACCGGCCCGCTGCCCGCCGGACCGCCGCAACCGGCGCCGGACGCCACGGGCTCCGTGCCCCCAGGCGCGCCTCAGCATCAGCATGAGGCGCCCGCACCCGGCGGCGCGCACTCGTACCAGGACGCGCCCCCCAACGCCGAGCCGCTCGCTCCGGGCACCCCGCCGTACGCCGCACCGCAGCATGCGCACGAGGCGCCCGCGATCCCGAACCCCACCCCGCCCGGCGACCCGCACCAGCCGCCCGCGCACCACCAGGGCCTCCCGCCCGCCGACCTCCAGGGCCCAGCGCCCACGGGCCCGTCCCCCGTACAGGGGACGCCCCCGAACGTCCCCGGGCATGGCGTCGGCGGCCCGCAGGTCCCCGCCGATCTCCAAGGACCGGCATCCACGGGACCGCAACCCGCGCAAGAAACACCGCCGAACGTCCCCGGCAGCCCGCAGGCGCCCGCGGACTTCCAGGGCCCGACGTCCACGGGACCGCAACCCGTACAGGAGACGCCGCCGCACGTCCCCGGCGGCCAGCAGGTCCCCGCAGACCTCCAAGGGGCAGCGTCCACCGGACCGCAGCCCGTCCAAGGGACGCCCCCGAACGTCCCCGGCGGCCCACAGGCGCCCGCCGACCTTCCAGGGTCAGCGTCCACGGGAGCGCAGCCCGTTCAGGGGACGCCCCCGCACGTCCCCGGGCATGGCACCGGCAGCCCGCAGGTCCCCGCAGACCTCCAAGGACCGGCATCCACGGGACCGCAACCCGCGCAAGAAACGCCCCCAAACGTCCCCAGCGGCCCGCAGGTCCCCGCGGACTTCCAGGGCCCGACGTCCACGGGACCGCAGCCCGTACAGGAGACGCCGCCGCACGTCGGCGGCCGTGAGCCGGGTGGTCCGCAGGCGTCCGTGAACGCGCAAGAGCCAGCCACTCCGGGCGTCCCCGCGGGGAGCGGGGCGGGCGATGGCGATCCCTCGGTGACCGTGAGCGACCTGCCCGCCGTGCCGGGTGCCCCGGACGGGCCGCCGCCGGACGCCGCGGACGCCACGCGCGGCATGCCGCTGCCGTCCGCGCCGCCCGACGCACGCCCCGGCAAGCACGCGGCATCGGCGCAGGCGCAGCCCGACACCGACGTGCCGGTCGCGCCGCGCCCGCCGGCCGACGGCGACTCGCAGCTGCCCGAGGGCGGGGTCGCCGCGGCGCTCGGAGCCGACACCTCGACACCGCCCAACGCCGACGTCACGCGCCTGGACAACCCGGCCGTACCGGACGAGCCGGCGCAGTGGGAGGAGCTCCACGACCAGCACAAGGAGCTGCCCCGCAAGGAGGAGCGCCGCCCCGAGTTCCAGCCGGCGAACGACGTCGAGCGCGCCCTCCTGCGCGCCGCCGCCAACAACGACCACGACCTCTTCCTCCAGTCGCTGGCCGACGCCGAGGTGCTGCTGCCGGTCCCCGAGGAGATGGACTACACGCTGCGTCCCGGCCGGCCCGGCTTCCCGTGGCAGACCCGGGAGGTGGACGGCACCACGGTGATCCCGGTGTTCACCTCGCCGGAACGCCTGGTCGAGGCCGCTGGCACCGCTGGCACCGCCGGCACCGGTGCCGGGAACGACTTCATCAAGCTGCCGTTCACCGTGGTACTGCGCTACTGGCCGGGCGACGGCCGCGCGCTGGCGATCAACTCCGGTTCGCCCGCGGGCGGCACGATCCTGGCCGAGCAGCTGCCCGGCCTGGCCGTCTGGGCCGACCAGCGCGCCGCCCGCCGGATGTCGGACGGCTTCGAGCCGCAGAACGACGTCGAGCAGCGCCTGTTCGAGGCGGCGCTGCGCCGCGACACCGACGCGTTCGCGCAGATCCTGCTGGGCTCCCAGGTCCTCGTTCCGGCCGAGCAGGAGACGCCGTGGGGCATCGCCCCCGACGACCCCGAGTTCCCGTGGCGCCCCGTCCCGGTGCAGGGCACCGTCGCGATCCAGCTGTTCACGTCGCTGAAGTGGATGAACGAGGCGATCGGATCGTCGCGGTTCGTCATGCCCAGCCTCCAGGAGATGGCGGCCGCCTGGCCGGACGCCGAGTGGACGCTGGTCCTCAACCCCGGCACGCCGATCGACGCCACCATGCCGGGCGAGCAGGTCCGGTCGCTCGCCGGCACGGCCCGTACCGAGCCCGTCGAGCCCGCCGAGCCCGCGGCTCCGGCCGCACCGGCCGCGCCGCCGACGCCCACGGAGCCGATCCGCGCCGAGGAGCCCGCCGCACCGGCCCCCGAACCAGCGCCCGAGCCCGCGCCGGAACGTCCCGCCGAGGCCGAGTTCGAGCCCGGCAACCGGATCGACCAGGAGCTGTACGAGGCGGCGCTCGCCGGCGACTCCGACGCGTTCCTGCGCGTGCTGCTCGCGGCGAACGTCCTGGTGCCCATCCCGGAGGACGCGCCGCTGGAGGTCACCCCGGTCCAGCGCGAGTTCCGCTGGGAGGCGGCGCTGCGCGGCGAGCACGCCGTGCAGGTCTTCACCTCGCTCGTTCGGCTCCGCGAGGTACTGCCGGAGTCGCGGTTCGTGTACGCGGACTTCCGCGAGCTCATCGGCTCCTGGCCGCACCGCGACTGGGCGATGCTGCTCAACCCCGGCACCCGCATCGGCGCCTCGCTGCGCGGCGACCAGGTGCTGGCGCTCAGCGAGTGGGCCGTCCGGGTCGGGCTGGTGCAGCCGCGCCCCGAGGTGCCGACACCGCCCCCGTCCCACAGCCCGGCACCGGCACCGGCACCCGACGCGACGGTCACCGACCTCCCGCCGGTCCCGCCGCGGACCGACCGGCCCGCTCCCGCGACGGAACCGCACCCGGAACCGGAGCCCGAGCCGGAGACCCGGCCCGAGTCCGCCGATCCGGCCGAGCCGCTCCGGCACATGCGCCCGCCCGGCCGCCCGGAACCGGTCGCGCCGCTGCCCGAACCCGACGGCGACCGGGTCCCGCAGCCCACGATCATGCAGAAGGTGATCGCGCACCACCACGTCGCCTGGTACCTGGAGCAGGGCTACGACCGCGTCGGCGGCTTCGTGCACCCGACGTCCGACGTCGCCGAACTGCAGACGCCGATCCAGCTGTACGAGACCCTCGGCCTGCTGTACGAGGACGCGCCGTTCCAGCCCGGCGACGAGGGCGTGCACGTGATCCGCTGGCCCGCGTACTGCCCGAGCCTCTACCGCGTGCCGTTCGGCGGCCAGACCGAGGAGGAGCTGGCCGCCTGGGGCGAGTCCGGCTGGGTGATCGAGCGCGCGCCGTTCCACGGCAGCGGCTTCGCGCCGGGCAGCGCCGGCTCGATCCGGGAGTACAAGGTCGACAGCGTCCGGCTCCCGTTCGGCGCCGAGATGTACTACCTCGCCCTCGACGGCACCGAGCACTTCGTGGCGATGTACGACCCGGACCGGCTCGCCTGGCTGCGCCCCGAGTCCGGAACCGGACGGCAGGACGACTGGGACGGTCAGGAGGTCGCGAAGTGATCCGGGACGGCTACGTGGCGCGCTGGCTCGGCCGCGATTTCGAGGCGTCCCCCGGGGCCGACGGCGAGATCCGGCTGTACACGCCGGAGCCGACCGACGGCTTCGAGGAACTGCGCCCGGACCGCTTCCGGCGCATCGTCCCCGCGTCCGAGGTGGAGAACCTCCGCTACATCCGTACGACGTGCACCTGGCGCGGCGAGCCGTTCGCCATCGTGGGCGAGCACGAAGGCTGGCTGCGCGTCGAGTACACCGGCGGCCGCGCCCCGGTCGCCGAACGCCTCGGCCTCGACCGCATCGACCAGGGAGTCTGGCAGACCTGGGCCCCGCGAACCGAGATCGAAGATCTGCAGGAACGCTTCATATGATCACGTAGGATCCTGCCGATGGGGTTGCTTTGCCCCACAGATCCGTGTTCGCATGACTTCTGCGACGATCCCGGGGTATACGTGCCCCGGCGCTCAACGATGACGCGAACGGCGCGACGGAGGTGCTGGGGCTGTGCTCTCCCGATCGGCAGGCAAACCGATCTTCATTGGTCTCAGCACGGCGGCGATCCTCGCCGCCGGAGCGGCCCAGGTCCAGGCCGCACCAGGGGAGCCTGGGGAAGAGGAACAGCTCAAACCTGCCCTGGAGCTGACCCTCCCGGCCTCCAAGACGGTCAAAGCCGGTACCCCGGTCGAGGTCGCTCCGAGCGTCAAGGCCATCAACGGCACCGTCAAGGCCGTGAAGGTGAAGGACATCAAGGTCACCGTCAGCCCGTCGGGCGCCAGCCTGCAGTTCTCCGGCAGTTGCCTGGAGGGCTGCACGCTTGACGAGGAGCTCGTCAAGGACGAGGTCGCGGCGGTACCCGTCACGAACGTGAAGGTCTCCGATGCGATCAAGGAGAAGGCCACGGTGACCGTGGAGCTCACGGTCGTTTCCGAGCTTCCCGAGCAGAAGGTCGCCACCAGCTCCGTCACCTACACCCCGTTGAAGACGGAGCCGTCTCCTACGCCGACCAAGCCCAAGCCGACGCCGACGCCGACGAAGTCGCCGGACAAGGGCAAGGACGACGACAAGAAGGAGAACGGCTCGGGTTCCGGGTCGTCCGGGAGCGGGTCGTCGAGCGGCGGCTCGTCCGGGTCGTCCGGCGGTTCGTACACGCCGCCGTCGCCGAACGGGTCGTTCAACCCGCCGACCACGGCGCAGAGTCCGCAGGTGGCGCTGCCGCCGATCGCGACGCCGTCGGTGGCGCCGCAGTCGCAGCCGACCCCGGAGAGCCGGTTGCGCAACAACAAGGCCCCGGTGGCGCAGGATCTGACGTTCGAGCGGATGGCCAGCACGCAGATCGCGTGGCTGGCGGCGCTGCTGGTGGCGTTCTCGCTACTGCTCACGCAGCTGCGGCTGGGCCGGCGCCCGGCGACGGTTCGGGGACGCGGGCAGGCGGCCGGCGCGGTCACCCGGACGGGGCGTCCCAAGGGCGAGCACCGCCGCCCGCGCAAGGGCCTGTTCAGCAAGTAAGAAGCAGAGGTCAGCCGCGCATCAGGCCGTGGCAGGCGATGGCAGCGGCGGCGACGACGTTCAGGGAGTCGACGCCGTTGGCCATGGCGCGGCCGCTCATCGGGATGCAGACCGGTTCGTCGGCCTCGTCCAGCCAGCGGGACGACAGGCCGTCGCCCTCGGCGCCGAGGAGGAGCGCGACGCGGTCGCCGAGGGTGGCCTTGTCCAGCGGTACGGCGGACTGGTCGGGGGTGAGGGCCAGCAGCGTGAAGCCGCCCTCGTCGCGGAGTTCGCCGAGTCCGGCGCGCCAGTCGGTCATGCGGGCGTACGGGATGGCGAAGACGGCGCCCATGGAGACCTTGATGGCCCTCCGGTAGAGGGGGTCGGCGCAGCGCGGGGAGAGGACGACGGCGTCGATGCCGAGGGCGGCGGCGCAGCGGAAGATCGAGCCGACGTTGGCGTGGTCGACGAGGTCCTCGAGGACGAGGATGCGGCGCGCGCCGGCGACGGTGTCCCGTACGGGCGGTACGGGCAGCCGCCGCATCGACGCGAGCGCGCCGCGGTGGACCTGGAATCCGGCGACGGCCTCCACGACGGCGTCGTCGGCGACGTACACGGGCGCGTCGACGGTGTCCAGGAGGTCCGCGAGCGGTTCGACCCAGCGCCGGGCCATCAGGAACGAGCGGGCCGGGTAGCCGGTGCCGGCGGCGCGGCGGATGACCTTCTCGCCCTCGGCGATGAACAGCCCGTGCTCGGCCTCCAGGCTCTTGCGCAGGTTGACCTCGCGCAGCCGGACGTAGTCGGCGAGGCGGGGGTCGCCGGGATCGGTGACGGGAACGATTCGGGCCATCCCCTGATTCTGCCGTGACCAGGGACGACCCGGGTGTCAGGGCAGCCGGATCTCCGCGAGCAGCGCCCGGTGGTCGGACCCGGCGAGGTCGTGGACGGCGTACGCGGTGACGGCGCCGCGCCGGTCGAACAGTACGTGGTCGATGGTGATGGGCGGGCCGGCGCCGCCGGCGCCCCAGGTCGGGACCAGGCCGTCGCCGGTGCGGTCGGCGGCGTCGGCGTAGCCGCGGCCGATCAGGTTCCGGAGGGTGGCGTGGTCGAGGGTGGCGTTGAAGTCGCCCGCCAGGATCCGGACGGGCGCGGCGCTTCCGGCCAGCGGCGCGGCGGCCGCGCGGGCGGACGGCAGCGCGGCGATGTCGTGCCGCCAGGCGTCGTACGCCGGGGACGCGATCGGCGGGGTGGGGTGAACGGCCGTCACCTCGACGCGGCGCCCGCCGGGAAGCGTGAACTCGGCCTGCGGTGTGGCCATCCGCATCCCGGCGAGCGGAGGGAGGCCGCGCAGGGGGAAGCGCGAGTAAAGGCCAGATCCGGCCGCGCCGGTTCGTGTGTCCAGGAACTTGTGGGGTAGCAGGTTCGTCAGCCCCGCCCGCTCGTACCTCCGCGCGCCCTCCGTCGTCAGTTCCTGGAGGCTGAGCACGTCGGGACGGGTGCGGCGGACCAGGGCGACGAGGTCGTCCGCGCCGACCTCACTGAAGAAGACGTTGGCGGTGAGCACCCGTACCGCCGGGCCGCGGGCCGCGGGCTGGTCGTCGCCGATCGCGCGCGGCACCACGGCGACCAGCAGTGACACCATGATCACAGCGGCCGCGGCGGCGGCGCGGCGGCGGCGCAGCAGGAGGGCGACGGCGAGCGGTACGGGCGCGGCGGCGGCGACGTACGGGGTCAGCGCGAGCAGCGGCGCGCCGAGCGGGCCGATCCCGGGGAGCCGGTCGCCGCCGGCCAGCCGCAGCGCGGCCCACGCGCCCCAGCCGGCGACGCCCGCCCACGCCAGTACGGAGCGGCCGCGGCCGGTCGCGCGCGCCTCGTCGTCCGGCCGGTACGGCTCGGGCACGACCTGGCCGGCCGTATCCTCGGGCCTGTTTTCGGCATCGGCTCCGGCCTTGTCCGGCGGCGCTTCCTCGTCGCTCACGGCATCCCCTCGCAGGCCCCGATGTCCCCTGCTCTACAGACGATCGATGGGGGTGGCGAGTTGCCGCACCGGCGCGTAACGCCACGAGCACGGACCGCGACGAAGTACGCCACAGCCGCCGGATCCTACCGCCGCAAGCGGATGACCTGCAGCATTAACCGAAATGAGGCCTTTGTAACCTCTCGTTCGTACTACTACAGTGCCGGGGAACATCGTGGGTTTCTGGTGAATCGAGGGCAGTCGTGAGCGGTCGTCATCGCAATGACATCCCGGAGGGCTCGCCGGGTGACGGTGGGTACGACCCTTCGAGACCCGTCTTCGGGCCGGCGAACGACGGTTCCTCCGACTGGTTCGGGCCGAGGCAGGGCCAGGGGTCCCCGCCCCAGCCCGGCGCGGGCTCCCCGCAGCAAGGGCCAGAGGCGGCCGAGGGCGCCGGCGCGCCCGAATGGCTCGTGCCGCGGCCGCAGTCGCCGTCCTCCCCCTCCCCCTCCGCCTCTCCCGCGCCCGAAGAGCCCGCGTACGGCGCGGGCGGATTCACCGGCGCGTCCGACGCGGGCGGCTACGGCCTCGGCCGGTCCGCCGGCGCCGCGGGCGCGGGCGCCGGTGCCGGTCTCGGCTCCGGCTCCACGCCGCTCGGCGCGCCCACGCCCGGCGAGTCGCCCGGCGCGGGCGGCCCCGGCCGGTACGGCGCCGCGTCCAGCCCGGGTTCCGGGTACGGCGAGTACGACTCGATCCGCAGTTCCGACGGCGGCGCCGTCGGCCCGTACCGCGGCGGCTCCGGCTCGTACGGCGCGGGCGGCTCCGGCGGTTACGGCGGCGGCTCCGGCGGATCGGGCGGCTCCGGCCCGTATGGTGGCGGCGGCTCCGGCGACTACGGCTCGGGCGACTACGGCAGCGGCGGGTACGGCTCGCGCCGCAAGAAGAAGCGCAGCGCGACCGCGCTCATCGGCCCGATGGCGGGCGCCGTGGGCCTGGCGGTGCTGCTGGGCGTCGGCGTGTACGCGTTCGCCGGCACGGGCGGCGGCTGCGGCGGCGACGACGCGGTCACACTGAACGTCGCGACGGCCCCCGACATCCACCCGGCCATCGTCAAGGCCGCGACCCGCTTCAACGACTCCAAGCAGGAGTCGGACGGCAAGTGCGTCAAGGCCAACATCACCAAGTCCGAGCCCGCGTCGGTGGCGACGCTGCTGTCCGGGCAGGGCGTGGCGACGGGCGGGAACCAGCGGCCGGACGTGTGGATCCCGGACACCTCGCTGTGGACGTCCATGGTCACCAGCTCCGACAAGGGCGGCCAGGCGATCCAGGCCACCAAGACGTCGGTGGCCAGCAGCCCGATCGTGGTGGGCCTGCCGCAGACGCTGGCCGGCCAGCTCAAGCGGCAGGGCGTCACGGCCACGCCGTCCTGGGACAACCTCCTGAAGGCGGCCGGCGGCACCGCGGGCGGCGGCGTCACCAAGAACCAGATGATCTCGCCGGGGACGGTCCGGCTGATGACCCCGGACCCGGCCCGCAACGGCGCCGGCATGGGCGCGCTGATGGTCACCAGCACGCTGCTGACCAACGACCCCAACCGCGAGTCGATCTTCACCGGGATCGTCCGGACCGTGCGGGAGAGCACGACGCCGACGGTCGAGGCGCAGTTCGACCTGTTCCGCAAGGGCCGTACCGGCAAGCAGCCGATCTCGCTGTCGTCGGAGCAGGCGCTGTGGTCGTACAACAAGCGGAGCCCGGCCGAGCCGGCGGTGGCGCTGTACCCGATCGAGGGCACGATCTCGATGGACTACCCGGTGAACATCACCACCGACGACGCCGCCAAGAAGAAGGCCGCCCGCCTGTTCGAGCGGGCGATGAGCACCGAGGCGACGCGCAACGACGTGCGCGCCCAGGGCTTCCGCACGCCCGACGGCAGGGCGCCGGACGGGTTCAACGCGAAGCTCGGGGTGAGCGCCTCGCGGCCGCGGCAGCTGCCCGCGCCGAAGTCCACCGAGGTCGAGCAGGTCATGCAGTCGTGGGCGAAGCTGTCGCTCGGCCTGCGCATCCTGACCCTGATCGACGTGTCCGGCTCCATGGCCGAGCAGGTCGGCCCGAACACCAACCGGCTCCAGGCGATCGCGCAGGTGTCGCAGGGCGGGCTGAGCATGATGTCGGACGACACCGAGCTCGGCCAGTGGCTGTTCTCCACGAAGATGCAGGGCAACGTGGACTACCGGGAGTCGGTGTCGATCGGCCCGCTCGGCGAGCGGATCGGCTCCATCACCCGCCGCAACCTGGTCCTGTCCCAGCTGCAGCGGATGCAGCCGAAGATGGACGGCGACACCGGCCTGTACGACGTCACGCTGGCCGCGTACAAGAAGATGAGCGACACCTACAAGCCCGAGTTCGTCAACTCGATCCTGCTGCTCACCGACGGCAAGAACGACGACACGAACGGCCCGACGCTGCGGCAGACGCTGGCCCGGTTGAAGCGGATGCAGGACCCGAACAAGCCGATCCAGATCAACATGATCGGGTTCGGCCCCGGCGTCGACCGCAACGAGCTGGAGCAGATCGGCAAGGCGACCGGCGGCGGCACCGCGGTCGCGCAGACCCCGCAGGAGATTTCCAAGATCTTCCTGCAGATGCTGTCGCGGCGCATCGCCAACTAGCCCGTTCCGGGCCGCCGGCACCCTTCTGACCTGCGTCTTCGCAGCTCACACCGGCGGCCCGGAAAACTCTGAGAATTCTTGTCCCATCCGTGTCAACCGGACGCGGGGGTGGATCGTCTTTCTTGTGGAGGCCCGACGGGGAGCGGGGCCGTCGGGCCTCCGATCCCACCCCCGGAGATCCGTTCCGGGGCAGTCCCCGATCAGGGGCACGGCAGTACGGGGAACCCGCGGCACTCTCCCGGTTCCTCGCTCCCCTCGGCCGGTGAACGGCCGCGTCCCAGCCCGCAGGAGGACCATGTGTCCGGTTGGTCCAGTTCCGGTTGGCCCAGTCCCGACCGCGCGGACGACGAGCGCCTGGCCAGGTCGCTGACCGCGGGCGACGACACCGAGGCGCTCATCCAGCTCCTCGACCGCTACGCGGCACGGCTGTACGACTACTGCCACGCCCTGCTCCGCGACCAGGAGCAGGCCGCCGGGGCGCTGCACGACGCGATGCTCGCCGCGTACCTCCACGCCGGCCGGCTGCGCGAGCAGGACCGCTTCCGCTCGTGGCTGTACGCGCTCGTCCGCAACGAATGCATGCGCCGGCTGCGCGACCCGGACCGCCCGGCCGAGCGCTACGAGGCGCCCGAGGTCGAGGACGCCTTCACCGGCGCCGCGGAGCGGGAGCGGCGGCTGGAGACCCGGCAGCTGGTCCACAACGCCCTCGCGGGGCTGCGCGGCCGCGAGCGCGAGACCCTCGACCTGCTCCTGCGGCACGGGCTGGACGCCGGCGAGATCGCCGGGGTGTTCGGGATCGACGCGCAGGCGGCGACCGAACTGGCCGGCGAGTCCCGGCGGCGGCTGGACGGCGCGCTCGCGGCCGTCGTCATCGCCCGTACCGGACGGGACGGCTGCGCGCACGTGGCCGAGATCGCCCCCGACGGCGACGCGCCGCTCCCGCCCGCGACCGCCCGCCGCCTGCTGCACCACATCGAGACGTGCGCGATCTGCACCGAGCGCCGCCACCGGACGGTCTCCACCGCGGGCCTCCTCCAGGCGCTGCCGGTCGCGCTGATGCCCGCCGACCTGCGCGGCCACATCCTCGCCACCGTCTCCGACCCCGCCTACGCCGACGACCTCGTCGCGATCGCCCGTGCCGCCGAGCCGTTCGACACCTGGGGCTGGCCCGTCCCGGTGGACCGCCAGGGCGGCGGCGCCTCCGGGGACGGCGGGGGACGCCGCCGTACGGGCTCGCCGCGCCTGTGGCCGGCCGTCGCGGCCGCGGCGGCCGTGATACTGCTCGCGCTGGGCGCGTTCCTCATCGTGCCCGGCGACGGCGAGCGCACGGGCGCCCAGGGCCCGCCCGGCACCAGTTCCGCGCCCGACCCGTCCGCGGACCCGAGCGAACCGGCCGACCCCAGCGAGACGCCGACGCCCACCGCCACGCGTACCACCGCGACGCCCACGCCGACCCCGACGCCGACGCGAACGCGCGCGACCCGTACGCCCAAGCCGACGAAGACGACGAAGCGTCCGGCGCGCGGCACCCTGTCGGTCGGCAGTTGCACCATCAGTGAAGGCGCGTCCTCCTGCTCCCTTCCCATCCAGGCCGTGGGCGGGTCGGTGACCTGGGCCGTCACCGGCAGCGGCGGGCTCGGCGTCGCGCCGCGGGCCGGACGGCTCGGGCGCGGGGCCGCGGGCAGCGTCACGGTGACGCGGCCGGACGCGTGCCCGCCGGGCGACACTGGCAACCGCACGGTCAGCTTCACTCCGAGCGGCGCCGGCAGGGTCACCTGGACATGCCCCGAGGGCGACGAATCGGGCGGCTGACCCGGTTTCATGCCATCAATGTGACATTCATCCCCTTCCAAAGTTTTTGACTACCAAAACCCGTAATGACGTGCCGTTATGTGATCACGTCCTGTACCTCACCGGTCACACGAATCCCGTAAGACCCAGCGATGGTCGGTCTTTGGTGGCAAGATCTGGCAACCGGAGCGCTCCAATGTGCGTCGGACGCTCCATGGGGGCAGCCACGATCACGACTCCAGGGAGGTTCCACGTGTCCGCTGGGCCAGGTCCCGGTCAGTTCGACGATCCTCGGCTGGCGGATGCGTTGCGTGCAGGCGACGTCATCGCGCTCACCGAGGTGTACGACACCTACGCCCCGTTCCTCTTCGACTACTGCCACGGTCTGCTCCGCGACCGGGTGGAGGCGGCGGGGGCGCTGCGCAACACCCTCATCATGGCGCGCGAGCACGTCGACAGGCTCGGCGAGCCGGAACGGCTGCGCGGCTGGCTGTACGCGCTGGCCCGCAAGGAGTGCATGCGCCGGCGGGAGAGCCCGAACCGGCACACCGGGCAGGAGGCGCCCGAGGCCGGCGACGGCGAGCTGTCCGAGGAGCAGCACGCCCGGCGCGAGGAGCGCCGCGCGCTGGCGCTGAGCACGCTGGCCGCGCTGAGCGGCCGCCAGCGCGAGGCGATCGACCTGGCGGCCCGGCACGAGCTGGACGCGGTCGACCTGGCCGGGCTGTTCGGCGTCCCGCCGGACGAGGCCGCCCGGCTGCTGGACGAGACCGACGAGGACCTCGCCATCGCGCTGAACGCGGCGCTGATCGCCCAGAACCACTGGGAGGACTGCCCCAGCGTCTCCGCGCTGACCGAGTCCTGGCCGCTGACCACGCAGTCGGCGCGCACCCTCACCCGGCACGTGGCGAACTGCGCGATCTGCGGCTCCCGCGACACCCCGCCGCTGCCCGCCGACCGGCTGCTGGCCGTGCTGCCCATCGCGGCGATCCCCAACGACCTGCGGCTGGACGTGCTCACCGCCGCCACCGCCGCCGACCGGGCCGACAACCGGCACGCGATCGCCGCGTACGCCGAGCCGTTCACCGCGCGCGGCTGGCCCGTGCCCTACGAGTCGGGCTCGCCGCGCAGCCGGGAGCGCGCGGCGCCCAAGAAGCGCAAGGGCGGGCTGCTCGTCGCCGTCGGCGGCGCAGCCGCGGCCATCGCGCTCGCGGCGGTGGGGATGACGGTCATCGGCGGCTCCGGCGACGAGAGCAGCGCCGTCGTCGCCCCGGAGAGCCCGACCGCGGCCGGCGACCCGTCCGGCAGCGGCACGCAGGGGCCGCCGCCGATCAGCGACTCGCCGAGCGCGTCGCCCTCGGCGTCCAAGTCGCCGTCCAAGAGCCCGTCGCCGTCCAAGACGCCGACGACCAGGCGTCCGACGTCCGAGCCGCCCAGGGACGATGACGACGACCGGCCGCGCCCGCCGCGGCCGCAGGACCCGGGCAGGCTGCAGATCGGCGGCTGCGACATGGGCCGGGGCGACTCCTGCACCATCACGATCACCGCGGTGGGCGGCCCGGTGAGCTGGCGGGTCACCGGCGCGTCCGACGGGCTGCGGGCGCGCGGGTCCGGCCGGCTCGGCTCCGGCCAGTCGACGGGGGTCAGGGTCAGCCGTCCCGACGGCAGCTGCTGGCTGATCAACCAGGAGGGTTCGGTGTCGATCTCGCCCGGCGGGGCGGCGCAGGTCGAGTACTGCTGAGCGCGCTCCCCGCCCCGGCGCCTTCCCCGGGCGCCGGGACGGGGACGAGCGGTCCCGCTCCTACCAGACGGATCCGGCGTCGAGCGTGCGGTGCGCGCGCTCCAGCAGCACCGGGACGCCGGCGCCGACGCTCTCGAAGCCCTCGCCGACGGTGGCCTTCTGCAGGAACCGGGCGTGGATGCCCTCCAGGATCACCGCGAGCTTGAAGCAGGCGAACGCCACATAGAAGTCGAGATCGGCGAGGTCGAAGCCGGTCAGCTCGGCGTACCGCTCGGCGAACTCGCGGCGGCTGTGGAAGCCGGGCGCCGCGGTGATCGTCGCGCCGACCGGGAGCTTGTCGCCGTCGGTGGCCTCGGCCCAGTAGACGAGGGTGAGGCCGAGGTCCGACAGCGGGTCGCCGAGGGTGGACATCTCCCAGTCGACGACGGCCGCGATCTCGGGTTCCGGCTCGATCCTGGCCAGCGCGTTGTCGAGCCGGAAGTCGCCGTGCACGAGCCGGGCCGGGCCGTCCGCGGGGAGCCGCTCGCCCAGCCGGGCCGCGAGCCGGTCGTACTCGGGGAGGTCGCGCTCGGCGCCGGTGGCGAGGATCGCCTCCCGGGAGCTGTCCCACTGCTTGCCCCAGCGCTTGAGCTGGCGCGCCATGTAGCCGGCCGGGCGGCCGAAGTCGCCCAGCCCGGCCGCCTCGACGTCGGTCAGGTGGATCGCGGCGAGCGCCCGGGCCAGCGCCTCGCTGAGGCCGCGCGCCTGCTCGGCGGTGAGCCCGGCGGCGTCCTCGGTCGTGCGGAGCACCCGCCCTTCGACGAAGTCCATCAGGTAGAAGCGCGCCCCGATGACCTCCTCGTCGTCGCAGAACGCGAGGGTCGTGGGCACCGGGACGTCGCCGCCCTTGCCCAGGGCCGACAGCACCCGGTACTCGCGGCCCATGTCGTGCGCCGTGGGCAGCACGTGGCCGAGCGGCGGGCGGCGCAGCACGACGCGCCTGCCGCCGTCGAGCGTGATCCCGTACGTGAGGTTGGAGCGGCCGCCCGAGATCACGTCGATCGCGGTGATCCGGCCGGAACCGGGCAGCGCTCGGGCCAGCCAGTCCGCCAGGCGGGGGACGTCGATGCCGGGTACCCCGGCCGGAAGTTCAGCGTCAACGGTCATGACCCATTATTAGAACGCGGCTCGGTAGGCCGCGTGAACCCCACCCCCTCCTAGCCGTACATCTCATAACGAACGCTGGCAGAGCGTAACAACTCGGCCACAACTGGCCGTTTGACCGACCTGCCCCACCCGCCGGTGAGACCCGCCACGACCTGCGAGAAGGCGGCCCGCGCCGGTCAAGATACTCAGTCCCCGAAGGGGCAATCGGGTGTCGGCAGGGTGATTCGGCATGCTCGGAGGGTACGCATCCCCGGCGACCGTAGATCAGAATGAGGACCGCCGGTCGGAACCACCTGGAGCCGCCACCGCAGCCCTCGGCGGCAGGCTGGACTTATCGGTTCGGCTGGGCTACGAACGAGGAACTGACACCATTCGGGGCCAGACCGCCCGATTGGGGGGGACACACCGTGGCAGACGCATGGCTGCCGGGAGTCGGCCGCATGCCGGTAGGACGGGACGGTGGAGCGTTGCGAGGGGGTGCTCCCCGCGTCGTCTGGTTCAGCAGCGAATCCGACCCGCACATCTTCTCGGCCCGTTCCGTGGCCGCCGATCTCGTCCGGGAAGGGAATCCGGCCCACCTGGTCTGGAACCCGTGCTCCGGCGAGATCGTCCAGCTGATCCCGATCACCAGGGCGGGCGGGCTGCTCGACGGCCCCGCCCGGCACGAAGGACGCACGTGCGTGCAGGTGATGGTCGTGGGGCACGCCCGCGACCCGTTCACCGGCACCCTGCTCACCGGGCTGGAGGTGATCATGGCCTGGCTGGACGCCTGGGGCATCGGCCGGCGCTGGCCCGCCGGCCCGCCGCTGCCGCCGCCGCAGTCGTACGCCGCGGCCCGCGCGCGCCGCGACTGGGCGCGCGGCGGCCACTTCGGCGCCTCCCAGGTGCCCGGACCGCTCCGGTTCGACCCCGGCGGCATCGACATCCGGCGGATCACCGGGCCCGACACCCCGGTCACCGCCGTACCGCGGCAGCGCCCCATCCCGGCCCAGGAGACCGGCCCGGGCCCGGACGCCCCGCGGGAGGCGCCGCGCACCGTACCGGCCGATCCGCTCCCGCTCCAGCCGGCCATGGAACCGGCCGCCGCGGGAGCGGGCGCCGGCGGCGCCCGGCTGGCGGTACCGCTGCCGCGCGCCGCCGACCCGGACGGGTACCGCGCCGGCAACGGCCGGCCCGCCGCGCCTCCCGCGCCCCCGCCTACCCCGCAGCGACCAGTTCCCGAACCAGCGAGCTTGCGGTCCTGAGCGCTCCCAGGCTCGGGGCCGCCCCATAGCCGATCACGAGACCGGAGACGCGCGGCGGGCCGGCGTGGTGCCGTTCCACGGTGTCCAGCAGCACGCCGCGCCGCGCGGCCTCCCGTTCGGCCCGCGCGGCGTGCCCGGGCGGCGTCTCGACGACGAGATGCAGCCCGGCGGTGTCGCCGCGCAGGGGCAGCCCCTCCAGCGCCCCGGCGACCGTGGCGCGGCGCCGGGCGTACTCGCCGCGCATCCGCCGCACGTACCGGTCGAGGTCGCCGCGTTCCAGCAGCAGCCGCATGGCCTCCTGGGGGACGACGGCCGTACGGTCGCTGAGATCGGCCCGGCGCGCCGCGACCGCCTCCGCGACATCCGGGCGGGCCACCAGCCAGCCGACGCCCACGTCCGCGGTCAGGATCTTCGCCGCCGTGCCCAGGTAGACGACGACGTCGGGGTCCAGTCCGTACAGGGCCGGGAGCGGGGCGACGTCGTACCGGAACTCCCCGTCGTAGTCGTCCTCGGCGATCAGCGCGCCCGCCCGCCGCGCCCACGCCAGCAGCGCCTGCCGCCGAGGTACGGGCAGCACGCCGCCGAGCGGGTACTGGTGCGACGGCGTCGTGTAGACCAGGCGCAGGTCACCGGGGAGCGCGTCCACCACGAGCCCGTGCTCGTCGACGGGGCACGGCACCAGCTCCATCCCGCGCGCCGCCAGGATGTTGCGGGCCTTGCCGTATCCCGGCTCCTCGACGCCGACCCTGTCGCCGGGGCGCAGCACGGCCGCGGCGAGCAGGTCGAGCCCGTTCGTGGCGCCGCGCGTCACCAGGAGCCTCTCCGGCGGGCACGCCACCCCGCGGCTGCGCCGCACGTAGTCGGCCAGCTCCGCGCGCAGCCCCGGCAGCCCGCGCGGATCGGGCCGCGCCGCGGGGGTGACGGTCGCCGCCAGCCGCCAGGCGCGCCGCCACGCGGGCGTGTCCAGGCGGCCGATGAACGGGACGCCGGGACGCAGGTCGATCGCCCCCGCCGCCTCCTCGGGCGGCGCCGCGACGGCCGTCCCGCCCCCGCGGACCTCCGGCGCGGGGGCGATATCGGTGGCGATGTCGGTCACGTAGGTGCCGGAGCCGTGCCTGCCCTCCAGCCAGCCCTCCGCGTAGAGCTGCTCGTACGCCTCCGTCACGACCGTACGGCTCACCCCGAGGGACGCGGCCAGCGTCCGCCCGGCGGGAAGCCGCTCCCCCGCGACCAGCCGCCCCTCCCGCATCGCGGCACGGAGCTGCGCCGCCAGCTGCTCGTTCATCGGCTCGCCCGACCTGGTGACCGTCAGGGGCAGATCGAACGACGCGCGCAAAGTGGTCTCCAGGTATCGACTCCAAGTGGCCCTACGGACCAGGCCACTTTCTCCCTAGCGTAATCCCCATGAACAGCACGTCCCTGTCCCCGACCGCCCGCACCCGCCTCAACCGGGGCAAGAACCGCGCCGTCACCGACCGTTCCGCCCTCTACGAGATCCTGGACGACGGCCGCATCTGCCACCTCGGCGTGATCGTCGACGGCTCCCCCATGGTCGTCCCGACCGGCTACGGGCGCTCCGGCGACACCCTCTACCTGCACGGATCGACCGGGGCCCGCAGCCTCCAGGCCGCCTCCCAGGAGGTGTGCGTCACCGTCACGCACCTGGACGGCATCGTCCTCGCCCGCTCGGTCTTCCACCACTCGGTGAACTACCGCAGCGCCGTCATCTACGGCACCCCCCGCACGGTCACCGGCGACGAGGAGAAGCTCGCCGGCCTGGAGGCCATCACCGAACGGCTCGCGCCCGGCCAGTGGAGCGTCGCGCGCCAACCCACCCGCAAGGAGCTGGCCGCCACGGCCGTCCTGGCCCTCTCCCTGGAGGAGGCGTCCGTCAAGGTACGCCAGGGCCCGCCGGCGGACGACGAGGAGGACTACGCCATGAGCGTCTGGGCGGGCGTGCTCCCCGTACGGCAGACGTTCGGCGACCCCGTACCCGACCCGCGCCTCCACCCCGGCACCCCCGTACCCGCGCACGTACGGGCCCAGGTCCCCGAGTGACCCGCATGGTCGTAGGGTGAACCCATGAACGAGCGCCTGGTCTGGATTGATTGCGAGATGACGGGTCTCGATCTGCGCAACGACGCGCTGATCGAGATAGCCGCGCTGGTGACCGACAGCGAGCTGAACATCCTGGACGCGGGCGTCGATATCGTGATCAAACCCCCGGAAGAGGCCCTGACCCAGATGTCGGACGTGGTCCGCGACATGCACACCACCTCCGGGCTGCTGGAGGTGCTGGCCGGCGGGATCACCCTGGCCGAGGCCGAGGAGACCGTCCTCGCCTACATCCGCGGCCACGTCAAGGACGCCAAGAAGGCGCCGCTGTGCGGCAACTCGATCGCCACGGACCGCTCGTTCCTGGCCCGCGACATGCCCGCCCTGGACGCCCACCTGCACTACCGCATGGTGGACGTCTCCAGCATCAAGGAACTGGCCCGCCGCTGGTACCCCCGGGTCTACTTCGCGAGCCCGGAGAAGAAGGGCGGCCACCGCGCCCTGGCCGACATCACCGAGAGCATCCAGGAGCTGCGCTACTACCGCGCCGCCCTCTTCGTCCCCCAGCCCGGCCCCGACTCCGAGACGGCCCGCGCCCTGGCCGCCGAGATCGCCGGAAACGGGTGACCGAGCACCCTCCGGAAACCGCTACACTTCTTGGAGCCGGGACCACGTCCCGGCCATGGTGGGTGTAGCTCAGTCGGCAGAGCACCAGGTTGTGGTCCTGGGTGTCGGGGGTTCAAGTCCCCTCACTCACCCCAAGGTAGAAACGAAAAAGGGCCTGGTCATCGGGGACGATGACCAGGCCCTGATCTTTGCGCCACGCGCTCCCACTCCCGGATGTCCGATTCTGGGAGCGATTTGGGAGTGATCTTGCTCTCTGAGGCTAGTTCCGGCGACCGCTACGCGACTGCGTCACGCTCTAGCGGCGGGAGAGAGGGCCAGCCCACGACTGCTTCTCCTGGGAGTCGCCAGCCTCCTGGTCGGATAGACGTTCCCACCCCTGTTCGCGCGGCCAGATGATGTCGATGGCCAACTCCCGGCAGAGCTCCACCAGGTCACGTCGGGGCTCAGACGGGAGCAGGAGCGCCAGCCGCTGCGCAACGACGTAGCGGCGGTAGTCCAGGAGTTGGCCGATGGCCATTCGGATCCCCTCTCGCGTGACGGTGCCTTTGGCCTCGATGAGCTCTTTGGCGTCCTGGTCGTACAGGTCGGTGTAGAGGGGCTTGGCTTCACCAGGTGGGTTGATCTGGTGACGAACGACCTGGTGCCCAAGCGCGCTGAGATAGTCCCGGTAGGCCCGAACTAGGGTCGCCTCCCGCCGTTCCGCCTCGTACGGTTCGCGGGACGGGTCAACGTGGCTGCGCTCCGTACGCTGCTCCTCGGGCGGGATCTCCGTGGTGGTCGCCTTCGGAGCCGGCGTCTTGGGGATGTGGGCCCCCTCGCGCTTGACGTCACCCACTGGGCGAAGCCGGAACATGATGACGCTGCGGACGGGGCCGTCACCGGTCTCTGGCGCGTCGGTCAGGTAGTAGGGCTGTTCCGGATCGACTTCGAACTCGCCGAGGTACTCCATCCCGTCCGGGACCGCACGGAACAGCCGCAACGCACGGCCGTCGTCCTGGTGGTTAAGGACAGCGAGGTTGCCTTGCACCATCCTCTGGTCACCGATCTGCCCCTCGCCGGCGTAGTGGTAGCAGCCGTCGTCTCCCCACCCGTCGAAGTAGCCGTGCTGGTGCCCCTTCAAGGGGTCGGTGAACAGCAGGACGTTGGGCGTGACCCGAGACGGACCGATCCCACCCTGCCGGCGTCCCCCGTACTGCTCGTGTAGCTCCCGACGAACAACCACGTCCCCCGGCTGCGGAGTCCACTCCATGCTTACCTCCAGATTTTTACCCATGATTCTAGGGTAAAAATCGTGGACGCGCGCCACTGGTAGTGATCTAGTCTCGGCGTCCCTCTTCCGACGTAACGGCGCGTCGAGGCAACGCTGGCGACAGAAGGGCCTGCCTGCAACAAGCAACAAACAGGCCCTTCATCAGGTGGAATGCCTTCCCTCAACGCCCCCTGTAAGCGGAGAGCAGAGTGTCCAGCATCGCCACCCCGGACCGTGGCGCCAACCGTGCGCGAGCGGCCAGAGACTCGTCCCAGAACTGCTGGAGCGCCTTCACTAGGGCGATCCGCATGTCTGGCGTGGGGTGCGCGTAGGTGCCCCTCATCCCGGGGACCTCGTGGCCCATCCGCTCGGATTGGAGCACGTACGGGATGCGCGTGTCGTCCATCCACGGCTGGTGGCCGTGGCGGAGCCGGTGCGGCGTCAGGCCCGGGCTCAGCGGCAGCCAGCTGGCCAGCGCCACGTCCTCGGCCGGCGGCTTGCCCCCACCCGGGCAACGCCCGCCGTCGCTGTTGTGGCCGATCAGCGTGCCATCGATGCGGAGCAGCTGCGTCCGGCGGCATTCCGAGCACCGGCCGCGTTCCTCGTCACTGACGAGCCGGGTGACTCCTCGGCCGGTCGGCGGGGTGAACGGCTCCCCGGCCTCGGCCGGCGGCCAGGGCGGAACGGGCTTGCCCGGCCAGGGCTCCCCCATGTCCACCAGCACCGGCATGGCCGGCCTGCCGTGCTTGCCGTTCCGCTTGGGATGCCACCCGTCGGCGGCGGGCCGGAAGAGCCGCTCGCTGTAGTTGGACCGCCGGAAGTGCGCCCCGGTCGGGCTGAGGAAGACGTATCGCCCTCCCGGGCACCACGGCTCTTCGGTCCCCCGGCACGTACATGAACCGGCCTTTCGCCCCGCCATCTGGTGGGCCAGCAGCTCATCCAGGAACGGCGGCGTGTCGATCGTGCGCATGGAGCCGTCCTTGGGCCGGCCGCGATAGAACCGGCCGTTCAGCTCGTACAGCTTCCAGTGGATATCGATCGCGCCCGGGCGCACGCGGTCGGGCGGCAGGCCCAGCAACTCGCCCCACCGCGCGCCGGTGTAGGCCGCGGTGATGTTCATGACGAAGTCGGTGTCCTCACCCGACAGCAGGGCGCACCGCTCGGCCAGCAGCAGCGATTGCAGCGGCGTGGCCCACACCTTTTGCTTGCGCTCGGCCTCGGCGATGCGGCGCTGCCCTTTGCGCCCCTTGCCTCGGCGCCGGGCGGCCGGGTTGGTTTGGAGGTAGCGCGGGATCGCGTCGTTCAGCAGGTTGGTGAAGGTCGATCGGGCTTCCCTGGCCGTCCGTCGCGACAGGCGTAGCCGTTTCTCCCAGGTGGCGATCTCCTCACGCTCCAGCGAACGAAGCTCGCGGTCACCAAACGCGGGAAGGATGTGGACCTCTATGAAGTACCGGTAGTTGTCCAGGGTGTTGGGCTCCAGGTCTAGGGCCGGGAACCACAGGTTCACCCATTCCGTCACCGTAATCTTTCCGGCGCGGGGGTCAACGTAGGAGTTGTTCCGGATGGCCGCCTCCTGATCGCGGCCGTAGTTCTCGGCATCCGTCTTCTTCTGGAATCCCGACTGCGATTCCGTGTGGCCGTCCGGCCCCTTCCATCGGGCCCGCCACAGGTTGCCGCGCTTCTCGGCGTACGCCAATCTCGTCTCCCTTCATGAGGCGCTGTTCCAGTGCGCCGGTCGGCTACGCGCTGGCCTTGGGCCGCGGACGCAGCGGGATGAAGCCATCGGGCCGCTTGCGCGCGTCGGTGCGCGCACGCTGGCGCCGGCGGTTGATCGGGGTGGCGGGCGGCGAGATCATGCCCTGTTCGTTTATGCGCACGATCTCGGCCAGGTGCGCATCGGTGAACCGGTACGAACCGCTGAGCATGGTGAACGGGATCTGCCGGGCAGCCGCGCGCCGTTCCAGCCAGCTCACCTTTACGCGGAGGATCTTTGCAGCCTCTTCCTTCGTGTAGACCTTCAGCCCGTCACTTGCCTGTTCGGGCATGGTGGGGTGACCTCCGTTGTGAGGGAGGCCCCGGCGGGATTGCGTGGTGGTGAGCCCGCCGGGGCCGTTGGTGTCCGTTCGTGGGTGAGTGAGGGCAGCACGGCGGCTTACTTGGGCGTGCAGGGTGCTGCTATGCGGGAGAGGGCTGAAACATCTCCGCATCTCCGCATCTCCGCAAACGCGCCTTTGACCTGCGGTGATGGGTGCGGAGATGGGAGCGGCGGGGTTCGGTCCATCTCCGCAATCAGGGGTCATCTCCGCACCAGGTGCGGAGATGCG
Organism: Spirillospora sp. NPDC029432; assembly: GCF_040703975.1. NCBI lineage: Bacteria > Bacillati > Actinomycetota > Actinomycetes > Streptosporangiales > Thermomonosporaceae > Spirillospora > Spirillospora sp. NPDC029432. The sequence continues at coordinate 186,503 of NZ_JBEZWH010000004.1, read as the reverse complement.
GAGATGGGTGTTCGGCGACCGGTCTCATCTCCGCACGTGTTTGTGCAGGTAGGCGGCCGGTGTGCGGCGTTGCGGAGATGCGGAGATGTTTCAGCGCCCTTCGGGTCGGGTCAGGCATCGCGCTCTGCCTCGTGCCGCTCGACCCAGAACACGTTGCGGTCGCCGCGGTGGTTCTTGGATGAGCGGATGACGTAGTCGCCGCGCCACCGGCCGACCTGCCCGGTGAGCAGGCGGCCGAGGGCGAGCACGTTGGGTGGGCGGCCGGTGTGGGTGGTGATGAACTGCCCTTCCCACCGGTCGTCGTCCTCGAAGCCGATCCGGTCGGGTTCTCCCGAGGCGCGCAGTTGAGCGGCGGTCTTGGGTTCGGAGCCGTGCAGGTGGTGCCAGCAGGCCAGGAACGCGCGCCAGCGGGTCTCGTCCTCATCGATCCCGCGCACGTCGGCGGCGTTGGCCAGGAACCCGTCGATGCCGTGGTGGGCCAGGAAGCCGCCGAGGGCTTGCGCCCACGGGGTGAACTGCCGCATCGACATCGTGTCGGCGCGCGGGGCGCCGTTGCGGGTCCAGTCCAGGACCAGCACCAGCAGGTGCCACAGCACGGTCAGCTGATTGGTCGGGCTGGTGATCCACTGGTCCAGGTGCGGGATGCCGAAGCGGGACTGGTCGCGTTGTTCGGGGCGGGGCATGTTGGGGTCCAGGTGCACCCGCACCGTCCGCGAGGCCATGTCGCCGCCGACTTGGAGGTTGTTGCCGGTGGCCATCCACAGCCGGTCGTTGACGGTGGCGATGTTGCGCGAGGCGCCCAACTGGCGGTCCGACCACACGCCGGCGGTGACCAGCAGGGCAAGGGTGGCGGAGTCGATGACGGTGCCTTCGGCGAGGTTGTCCCACACCACCACCCCGACCTGTTCGGCCAGCACCGCGGTGATGGACTTGCGGAGTTCTTCCTCGGTGTAGGCCCACGGGATGACGCGCTGGCCATACAGCATGCCGGGCCCGCCGGTCAGGATGCTCTTGCCGGAGGCGGGCATGGTGGCGTCGATCAGCGCGAACGGGGTCAGCGAGCGGGTGAAGTGCCGCAGGATCGGGGTGACCAGCAGCGCGACGTAGTTGGCGCGGTCGGCCGGGCTGGCCCACGGGAAGTCGCGCAGGAACCGCTCCAGCAGGAACTCGCGCGCCTCGGCCACCTGCTGGCCGGTGGGCTCGTCCGGAACGGGCGGGAGATCGACCTTGGCGGCCAGGTAGAGGCCGGTGGCCGGGTCGTAGCCGGGCCGTTGCAGCAGGGTGCCGTCTCGGCGGAGTACCGGCGCGCCGATCACTCCGCGCAGCGGGAGCAGGCCGGGCCAGGTCTTGCCGGCCAGTACCGAGGCCAGGATGTCGCGGGGCGGGGTGAACTCCTCTTCGTAGTGCTCGACGCTGCCGTTGCCGGTCTTGCGGGACCGCATCCGGTAGACGTAGGCGTGTTCGGCCAGCAGCCCGGCCAGGGTGGCCGGGGTGATCGGGCTGGCCGAGTGCGGCAGCGGGGAGTCTTCGTCGGCGGCCGGGCTGGTCTGCCCGCCGGAGATGGTCTCCATGTGCACCAGGGAGCCGGCCGACACGTAGGTGTCGGGCAGCAGGTTGTCGGCCAGCGCGGCCTTGAGCGCCCTAATGGTCTCGGGGCCGGATCCGGCTTGCAGGCTCGGCTTAGCGGTCATGCGGGCACCCTCCTGGGGCGTTTGGTGCCGGCGCCGAACCCGGACCGGATGGTCCGGCGGGCGGGCAGCTCGGCCAGCCCGGCGCGCACGGCGGCAGCGGTCAGCAGTTGCTCGGTGTCATCGGGGTTCAGGGCGCCGCCGGCCACCAGCTGGCCGAGAGCGACCGCGGCGCCGTACAGGGTCGCGTTGCGGCGCCCGTTCGGGGCGGCGGCGATCGCGTCCAGGCTGGCGGCGATCGCGGCGTCCAGGTAGGCGCCGCGGCGCCCGGTGTGGTTCAGCTCCACCACCACGGGCCGCTGTTGGGGCAGCGGGGACGGTTGAAGACGTTCGGCCAGCCAGCCGGGCAGCGGCGCCGGGGCCGGGGTGTGGACGGCCTCGTACGGGCCGGTGCCGTCGGGCAGGTCCACGAAGCTGCCCGGGCCGACGACGTATCCGCCCTCGGCGCGCGTGTCGATCTTCCAGCCCAGGCCGTTGCCGTGCTCGTCGGAGGTGTTGGTCAGCCGTATCCCGGCGGGGGCGGTGAAGTACAGATGCATGCCGCCGCGCCGGGTGGTCACGGTGAAGGTGTCGCAGGGGAAGGGCTGGCCGTGCCGCTCGCACAGCACGGCCAGCACATCGGCGCCCTCGTTGACCCCTGGCATCGCCCACTCATCAGGCGGGATCTGGCCGGGCTTGGGAACGTCCAGGTCGATCACCACCAGCCCGGACGGGCCGCACGCGATTCCCACGTTGTAGGGGCGGTGCGCCCACATCCGCCGGATTACGTCCGGGTCGGTGGTGGCCACTCGCGTCCACCGCACCCCCCGCGGCGGCTCCTTGCTCCCGACGGCGAGGGGGAAGACGTGCCAGCCGCGGCGCGCGGCGGCTAGCGCGGCGGCGCCGGGGTGCGGGCGGGTGGGTGTGGTCATGCGGCGTGGCTCCCTTCGGGGTCCAGGGCGTCGAACAGTTCGCCTTGCGTCGGGCCGGTGGCGCGGGCGGTCAGGTTGGTGTGCAGGCGGGTCAGCAGGCGATCGCGCCATCCCAGGGCCCAGGGCAGGCAGTTGGCACAGTTCTTGTGCTTGTGGCCGGCCGTGGGCGGTTCCCATTTGGCTGCTTCGCTCCAGGCCAGCGAGTCCGCGGAGCCGATCTGTTCGCTGTACAGGTCCAAGCCGAGGGTCTTGACGCCGAAGGCGTGCAGGGTGAGGCCGCGGCGGGCGAAGACAGTGACGATGTCGCGGATCTCGGTGGTGGATTGGCGGCGGCACACCGAGCCCAGTCCCACCAGCGGCAGCGCGGCCAGGTCCACCCCGGCATCGGCGTACATGGCCGCACACCGCAGGTACTCATCCAGCGTCCAGCCCTGAAGCACCGGGATCCACGGCAGGTCGGGCGCCATCTGGCGCAACTCCAGATAGTTGGCCACGGTGCGGCGCTGATGTTCGAGCACCGACAGGCCGGTGCCGACGAAGTACAGCCGCCCCCGCCATCCACCCGCGATGACCTCGGGTTCACACATCCAGTCTTGGGGCGCGGCGAAGTCGAGGCGGCCGATGTGGTCGCGGTAGCGGCGCACCGCCGCGGCGTACTCGCCCGCCGAGACGGGCCAGTGACCGTAGTCCTTGAGGTAGGTGAAGCCGCCCGAATCCAGCGCCCACCGCGGCACGGTGGCCGGGTACAGGCGCCGGTTCGGGCGCCGCGACAACCGCCGGTAGGACACAAACAACGGCACCTCAGCGGTCCACAACCAGTGCGGTTCGTGGGTGCCCAGGTAGAACAGCGGCCCGGTCATGCCGCGCCTTCGGTGAGGTCATGGGCAGCCTGTTCGGCGCGGCTGGCCGAGACGGCCTCGGCGCATGTCTTGTGGCAGGGGCGGCCGTGGTCGTCGCGGCAGAACGCGCCCCGCCGGCAGTGGATGCAGGGCAGGTGCCGGCCGCCGCCCCAGTGTGCAGCGTTGCGCCAGTTCAGGGAGCCGTGCGGGCCGGTCATGCGGCCTCGCCCCCGGGCGGCACGATCAGCCCTTCGGGGGTCAGCACGAACTCGTGGCCGTAGCCGCACAGCCAAAGGTCGCCCATCCGGTCGGGCTCGATCGCGGCCCAGGTGGTGGCGTCGGTGCCGCAGTACGGGCAGTCGGGGCCCTCGGTGACCGGCCAGCGAGTGGCCAGAATGGCGAAGTCGGTGGAGCAGGGGCGGCAGTGCCAGACGGTGGCCTGGCCGCCGTCGAGCCGGTCGGCCAGGCCGGTGTAGACCACTTCGGTGTGGGTCTGGCAGGTGGGGCAGTCGGGGGCAGACAGCACCGGCCAGTGGTGGACCGGCGGGAACGGGTCGGTCATGACGTGTCCCTTGGTGAGGGCGGGCAGCAGAACGCCCCGGGGACCGGTGTCGGCCGGTTCCCGGGGCGCGGGGTGGTTTCGGGTCAGCGGTCGCGGCGGCCGAGGTTGCGGGCGCCGGGCCGTGGTTCGCGGCGTGTGCCGCCGCAGCGGCGGCACACTCGCATGGAGCTGGTGAAGATGCCGCCGCGGTTCAGGCCGGTGCCGTCACAGGTGCGGCAGGTGCGCAGCGGGTGCAGCTGGACGGAGATGGCGTAGCCGATGACGTAGACGAAGGCGGCGAGGATCAGCAGCAGCCCGAGCCCGCCCCCGCCGTCGTCGCGGTGGCCGGGCGGTGGCGTCAAGGTCGGGGCGGGTGAGGGAGTCAGGGTGAGGGTGCCGGTGGGGCTGGGTGAGAGCAGCATGGCGCCTCCGCTTGACGGTTCGAGGAAGAGCACGCGAGCCCCGGCCGGGCGGGCCGGGGTGACTCAGCGTGTAGGGGGTGAACTGTCCGGGCGGGAACTGTCCAACTGTCCGGCGCGGGCGGGTGCACGCGTCCACGTGCGCGCGTTGGGGCCGGGTGGACAGTTGGCGCCGGACAGTTCACCGGACAGTTCGGGTGGACGGTTCACCCCGGGGCGATCACGCGGCGTGATCGTCGGGGGTGTGGTCGGGCAGGTAGTAGCGGGCGGCCTTGCCGTTGCCGGCGCTGGTGATGATCCTGTCGCGGCGCAGCGCACCGAGGTGCTCGGCGGCGCGGGACTTGCCCAGCTTCAGCAGCGTCACCAACTCGTCGCGGCGGGCGCCCTTGGGGCCCCGCTCGGCCAGGAAGTCGGTGACGGCCCGCACGATCGGTTCGGGCACGGTGGCGTGCTCGATCTGTTCGCGGGCGGCGGTCAGGTCCTCCAGCGAGGTGGCCTGTTCGGGCGGCGGCACGGTCTCGGCGATGAACTCATCCAGCCGTTCCACCAGCCCCTTGGCCGCCTCCTCCACCGCCGCCTCGTCGCCGGGGTCGAATCCCCAGCCACGATCGCGGCCGTCCGGCCGGTCGCCGGTCCCGGCCGCGGTGCCCGGGGCTGGTTCCGCCGGGGCACCGGTCGCCTGCTCCCCGCCTCGGCCGGTGGCGGGGTCGGCGGGCCGCTCGGCCTGCTTGCGGGCGGACATGGTGGCGTGGATGGGGTGGCGGTCGGTGTAGCCGGGCAGGCTCTCGGCGATGTGGGGTTCCAGGTGCGCATCGGCGGGCCCGTAGGCGTCGGCCAGCGCTTGCACCTGCTTGGGGTCGTACAGGGCGCGGGTGCGCCCGGCCTGCCAGGTGCCGCCCTGCTTGACCAGCAGCACCACGCCGGCGGCGCCGGATCCGTAGGTGGACATGTCCGGGCAGCCGAGGGTCTCCCAGTCCGGGACGGCCTTGGCCATCTCCCGGGTGTCGGACACCCGCCCCACGATCTTGGTGAAGGTGTTGGCGCTGCCTTCCTTGGTGCCGGTGTGCTGCACCACGTTGCGCTGCTTGGCGGTGATGCCGACCACGCCACCGGAGCGGCCGCGGCGGTGCACCTTGTCCAGAACCGGCTTGACCCGGTCGGCGATGGCCGAGTGGAAGCCGGTCGCGGTGTCCTGCTCATCGATGGCCAGCAGGACCGCCGGCGCCTCGGCCGTGGGCTGGTGGGTGCCGCCCGCGCACGCGATCGCCCGCTCGTCCACGATCGTGTCGATCCAGTCCAGGATCTCCACGGCCTTGGCCTCCTCTCCGACGCCGGCGGCCTCGTGCAGGTGGCCGCGCCACAGCGTGGTGATGACGCCCTTGCCCAGGTCGATGACGATGGTCAGCACGTCGTAGCACTCGGCGCCCTGCTGGACGATGTTGGACAGGGTGTTGGTCTTGGCGCCGCCGTTGGTCGCCACGATCTCCACATGGCGGGCGCCGCCGTCGTCGTAGACCACCAGTTCGAGGTCGTCGCCGGTCTCGGGGTCGATGCCGAGGATGAACGGGCCGTCCAGGATCGAACGGCTGCCCTTGGCGGGCGCCGAGGCGGGGTCGGCCACGGCGGGGTGCGGGATCTCCTGGTGCCACAGGTCCACCAGCTGGATCGAGATCCACGCGATCCGGGCGTTCTTGCGGTTGCTGGTGATCCGGACGGCGTCAGCGCCGATGCCGTAGCAGCGGGCGATCTGCTCGGCCAGGTCGCCGCGCTCCAGCCGCGACGCGGTCGGCCCCTCCACTCCCAGGTCGATTTTGAACTTGACGCCGGTGCGGGTGCGTTCGGTGCGCAGCAGCCGCGAGCCCTCCAGCCCGGCCAGCCCGGCGATGGTCTCCCACTTGGCTTGCGCCTCGGCGAAACGGCGGCGCTCTTTGAGCACGTCGGACCAGGTGTAGGCCGACCACGCGGCCGAGGCGGTGGCGGTGTAGCCCAGCAGGGTGGGCAGGTTGGTGATGCCGGTGACGGCCGCGGTGGCGAACCAGGTCGGGACCCCGGCGGCGATCGCGGCGATGGCGCCGGAGTAGCGCGGGGAGCCGTGGGTCTTGTAGGTGGCGACCCAGGCGGCCAGCGCGGCCGGCGGCGCGAACGCCCCCAAAAGCAGCCAGTCCCCCGCCGCGTACTCGTGCGCCAGATGCCCGGCGGGGTAGAGCGCGGCCAGGCCGGTGCCCAGCCCGCGGGTGTCGGGCGAGGCGGCCACCCAGCGGATGTAGCCGCGGGCGGCGGCGCGGGCCAGCGGCCCGGCCACCGACCGCCGCGGCGCGGCGTAGTGGTCCATCACGGCCGGGTACAGCGGGTCGAACATCTCGGCCTCGGCGTAGCCGCGGCGGCGGCCACCGATGCGGCCCCGGCCACGGGACGGGGTACGGCGCGGCGGGCGACCGAAGCCCCGCCGGGCAGGACGATTCAGCATGGCGAAAGGACTCCCTTGCAGGTCAGGAGACGAGAAACGGCCGTGCCGCCATCCCGGGGAAGGGAGATGGCGGCACGGCCGTTTCGGCGCGGAAGGGCGGGCGGGGTTAGGCGGCGCGGCGGCCGCGGCGCGGGGTGCCGATGATGCGGATGCCGCGGGCGGCGATGGTGCGCTCGTCCTCGAAGTAGTCGGCGAAGTTGGCCGCGGCGCGGCGGGCGGCGTGCTCGGCGTCGGCCAGGTCGTCGGCCACCTGCTGGAACTGGAGCACGATCGCGGGCGGCATGCCGCGGCGGGTCAGTTCCTCGCTCCAGGTGTCCACGGCGTCGGCCATGCCGCCCATCAGGGCGGAGATGGCCAGGGCGGTGGCGATGAACTCGCCATCGGTGTCGGGGGCCTCGAACTCGACGGTGTAGCGGCCGGGACGCCGGCCGCGGGGACGCGGAAGCATCCTCGGATCTCCTCATGGGTCAGGGAGTAGGTGGGCTATTCGGGGTCGTCGCCGGTGAATTCGATTCCGGCTGCGGCGATCTCGCGGGCCTCGGCGAACCAGTTCTCGAACAGGCTCGTGGCCAGCGCGGTGCACGCGGCGCCGTCCACCAGCCCCTCGTGCACCTGCTCCAGCGGGCCGGTGACCAGGGTGGGCAGACGGCGAACGGTGAGTTCATCGGTCCAGTCCTGCACCGCCACCCCGATCCCGCGGAGCATCTGCTGAAGGTCGGCGCAGGCGTCCAGGAACTCCACATCGGTGTGCGGGGCGTCCAGGTTCAGCGGCACCGCCACCCGCATCCGCGACCGCGCCCGACGACGGGCCGGAGACCTGCCACCACCGGGCGACCGGCCACGGGAAGCAGCCCGGCGCGAAGTACGGCCGGTCGAGGCGCCGGCGGGGCCGGGCGGCATCGGGATCGGCGAGCGCGGCACATTGGGACGGGCACCGGGCGGCAGCGGCGGCGCGTCGGCCGCATCACGTGCGGGGATGCTCATCGGGGTGGTCCGGGGGACGGCGATGGTTCGCACCGTCCCCGTGCGCCGGCTCGCGGTGTAGGGGGCTGCACCGTCCGGCTGGCCGGTCTTGCTGCCTGTGCCGCGGTTGCGGCGGCGGAAGAACGTCACCGTACGGTCCTCCTGGAGGCGGCGCTGCCAGCGCCTCTCGGCACCGCTCCGGATCTTCTGGCGGCGGTCGCGCACCCGCGGGGCGGTGCGGCGGTAGGTGCGGCCGATCGCGCGACCGCCGAGGTCGGCCAGCGCGTCACCGAGCATGGTCTCCTCGGTGTGCGGGGCGCCGGCCGAGTTCCACGCCTTGACCAGCAGCGAATGCTGCCGGACGGGCCGCGGCTGCCGGTAGGGCTGGTGGCGGGTGCGGGACTGGCGCACGGCGTGCGCGCCGCCGGCGAACGCGCCCGCCCCCAGGAACAGCAGCTCGATCACTGGCCGTCCTCCTCACCGGTCGCGGCGCGGGGCCCGGTGCCCAGGTGGGACGGCACCTTGTGCCCGTCCCGGGTGTCCTCGGCGGTCAGGGATGTGGGGCGGCGGGCCTCGGTGATCGACACCGTGACCAGCAGTAGCGCCCACAGGCCCCACTGTGCGGCGGCGGCCGGCCACAGCGGCCAGCCCAGCACCACGTTGGCGATGCCGGGACCGGCCAGCAGGCACGCCAGCGCACCCAAGGATGGGCGGTTGGCCCACAGCCGCGCGGCCAGCCGCCGGGCCGGGCCCGGCGGCCGGGCGGCCGGGCGGGACGAGTCGGGGCGGTTTCGGGCGGTCATGTGAACAGCCCGCCCAGCATCCCGGACAGCGAGTTCAGGCCCTCCACCAGCTTGGCGCCGGGCGGGGTGGAGGCGGCCAGCAGCCCCCACGAGCACAGGATGAACAGCATGAAGTAGGTGACCTGACGCGACCACGCAATGATGATGATCGCCCCGGTCAGCAGGGCCAGCAGGATCACGGGAATCGTCCCTTCGGTCGGGGAACAGCGGGATGGGGCATCGGCGGTCCGTACCGCCGACCCCGCCCACACAGCCGTCCGCCCCGCACAGCGCCGAGGCGGTACGGGGTGGGGTGTGGGCGAGATCCGAGAGACGGACCAGCAGGGCGCGCGGTGCGCGGGTCAGGTGCCGTGCGGGAGTTCGACCAGAGCCCGCGGCCCACCGGGGCGGTGGCCGTTGGGGTGGGTGTCGCGGAGTTCCTGGTAGCGGCCCGACACCCAGCCGACCGACCAGCCGCACCGCTGCGCGGCGGCGCGCACCGACAGCCCGGCCAGGAACGCCGCGGTCACGATCTGCCGGGCCTGAGCCTCGGGCAGCTTGCCCGGAGCCGGCCCGGCCGCCAGCAGCTCCCGGCGCTGCCGTTCGGCACGCTCGGCCTGTTCACGCTCGGCGCGCTCGCGGGCCCGTTCACGGTCGCGTTCACGCGCCTCGGCCTCGGCCCGTTCACGGGCGCGTTCACGCTCGCGCCGTTCACGCTCACGCTCGGCCCGTTCATGCTCGGCCCGCTCGGCGCGTTCAGCCTCGGCCACGCGGCGGCGTTCCTCGGCCTTGGCGCGCTCGCGGCGGTCGGCCTCCTGGCGGGCCATCTCGGCCTCGTGCTCGCGTTGCTCTCGCGCCAGCTTCGCCTGATGCTCGCGCTCTTCGCGGGCGCGGCGTTCGGCGGCCTCGGCCCGCTCCCGCTCGGCCTGCCGGCGGGCGTCGGCCTCGGTGCGCTGGCGTTCCTGTTCGGCTTTCAGGGCGGCGGTGATGGCGCGGCGGTAGGCCAGCCCGGTTTCGGCAGTGGCGATCAGCAGCAGCGGCGCCACCGCGTGCACCGCCACCCCCACCAGGTCGCCCTTGAGCGCCGAGTCGGCGGTGTTTAGGGCCAGGGTCATGGTGCCGGTCATCCACCGCAGCACCACCGGCCAGCGGCCGCCGTCGTGACCGAGGCGGGCCAGCAGCGAGTCCAGCCGGACCACGATCACCACCGCGGCGTCCACCACGATCGGCAGGATCGGCGCGGTCCAGTCCCACCGGTCGGGGGTGTGCTCGCGCATCAGCGGGGTGACGGTCAGCACCGAGTACAGCATCGCGCCGAACACGATCAGCCACGTGCCGGCCGACAGCATCCACTCGGCTGAACGGATCTCGTCCTCGTTCATGCCGGTGTTCACCGAAGGCGCCTCGGCCGTGAACGCGGTGAACGCCTCGGGCGGCCGAGGTGAACGCTCACCGGCGGGCGCGGGGTGGGTGTTCATCAGGACTCTCCTTCAAAGGGGCGGCACCCCGTCCCGGGGCCGTCTGGCCGGGGACGAGGTGCCGCGTCGGTGAACACGAACGGAGGGTTGTGGAAGTCGGCGGTAGGAACTGCCCGGAGGGTGAGGGTTTGACGAGAATGTTGACTCGCTGGGAGGGGTGACGTAGATCTCGGTAGAGAAGCCGGTGCGGGTCGTCTTGGAGGCGGGCAATGGCGACGGGGACCAAAGGCGGCCTTCTAGGAGATGGTGACCAGCACGCCCAGTCGGTGTTCAAGCACCACGTCCTGCAGGCCTACTTGCGGATGTTCGTGGCGATGACCGGCAGCACGGCCCGGGACAAGCGAGTGGTGGTGCTGGACGGGTTCGCCGGCCGGGGTCGCTACGACAGCGGGCAACCCGCGTCGGCAGAGCTGATCCTGCAGACGATCGCCGAACTGAAGACCAGCCGAAAGGTCACGTCGTTCTTCGTGGAGAAGAACCGCGCCGACCATCAGGTGCTGGCCGGAGTTATAGCCGAATATGCGGCCGTCGGGATGGACGCGTCGGCGCTCCCCGGCAAAGTGGAAGAGCACCTGGAGCAGGTGGTCACGGCTGCTGCCGGCGTGCCGCTGTTCTTGTTTCTGGACCCGTGCGGCGCCGGAGTCAGCTTCGAGCGGCTGAAGGGACTACTAACTGGCCCACGGCAGCCTCACAAGCCACAGACCGAAGTGTTGCTCAACTTCAGTGCCGATCTGTCGCGCCGGATCGCCGGAGCGCTGGAACGCGGGCGCACCGACCAGCAGGCGATGGACACCGCGTGCGGTGGGGTTTGGTGGCGGGAGGTCGCAGAACAGGCCCGGCGGAAGGCGCCAACAGGCAACTTCGAGCCTGTGGTGCATGCGATCGCTGCTGAGTATGCCCGCCGGGTCGGGGCCGCGTGCAGGATGAACGCGGTGCCCATCCCGGTCTACCGCGAGATCGGACACCAACCCATCTACCACCTGGTGTTCTTCACACGCAGCCCGTTCGGGCTGTGGGTCTTCGGCGATGCCGTCGGCCAAGCACGCCAGGCATGGTTTCGTCACCTTGGGCAGCAACGGGACACCAAGCTGGCAATGCAGGGCCTCGCAGGGCTCTGGAGTTACGGCGACGACATGCAGCAACAAATCGACCGAGAGGCCAAATGGGCCATGGCGCACGTCATGGACAACCTACGGCGCGAGGTGAGCCAGAGCGGACGCGCTGGCTTCCAACTGGTCGACCGCCCTCGCCAATTGTTCGGCAGTGCTTACGGAATCGCTACCGAACAGACCATCACCCGGGCGGCGCGCACCTTGGAGGCTGCCGGCGAAGTAGAGATCGTGGCCCCTGGCCATCGCCCTCGCCAGATGCGTATCCGCAAGCCCCACTCTGGCCGCTGAGCAGCACGTGGTCTTGGACCGCCAAGCGCGAGAAGCCATCCTTCATCAGGTCTAGGCAACACCGACCCGGGCCGGCATCTGGTCCCACTGCTGCCCGTCGAGCTCGCGTCCCTGAGCTTTCGGGGTGGTGCCGCCCCACTGCTTGAAGAAGAACGCCACACCGTCACGGGCGCACTGGTCACGCAGACCACGGACCCACGCCGGGTCCATGGTGCGGTGGCCAGGGCCGCTCTCGCCCCCGGCAATCACCCACCCAATCTTGTCCAGGCTCAAGCCGTCCAACGCCCCCAGCAGCGGCTCACAGGACAGGAAACGCACCGCCGCTGGCGTACGACGCAGATCGTCTACGCGGTACAGGTGATCGGCGTCCTCCACCGAGACGCCCATCCACAGGTTCGCAGGCCAGTGAAGCCGGTGGGCCAGCCGATGCAGCCGCGTCGAGCGCTTGGTGAGGATTTGATAGGTGTGCTGGGGCGTGTCAGCGATCACGGCGAACACCTGCTGAATGAACTCCAGCGGTACCCGGGCGTGGAACAGGTCCGACATGGAGTTGACGAACACCATCCGTGGGCTGCGCCACCTGTAGGGCTGCATCAGCGTGTCGGGGTGCAGCGTCAGCGCGAACCCGGGGCCTGAGGTACGCGGGTCCCCGTCAACCTGGTACTTGGCGGTGCCCATGGCTTTCAGGCGCCGTGCCAGGGTCAATGCATAGCAGTGATCGCATCCGGATGAGATGCGGTCACATCCGGTGGTGGGGTTCCAGGTCATCTCGGTCCACTCGATCGCAGTCGATGCGGCCATGGTGGTCAAACCCCTTCTTCGGTGGCGGACACCTTCAGCAGTACCGCCTCTAAGCGATCAGAACCAGTGTTCGACTAGAAAAACCCCAGCATCTCCACCAGCCACAGGGCATACGAACCGGTTGCACCTTTTGTGCTCGGCGTGGGCCACCGCGTTCGCTGACCAACGGGTTGGGTCGGGCACCGTAGGCACCCGACCCATTGACCAGACATCTACATGGAACGGGTCAGGGGCGCCGGTGGCGGGCCAGCGCACCGAACACGGTGACGGCGGCCAGCACCGCCAGCAGCACGGCGGCGGGCGGACGCATGGCGGTCAGGTGCGTGCACGCCAGCCACACCGCGCCAGCGGCGGAACCGGTCAGCATCAGCACGTCGATCAGGGCCAGGTGGGCCCACCAGCGGGCCCACATCAGCGCGCACCGCCGATCGGCTCGGCGGCCGGCGCGGGCGCGGTGGGTGAGGTGGGGGTCAGGTCGGTCAGCGGCAGCCATTCGGCGCTGCCGCCGGCCATCAGCGGGGTGCCGTCGTAGACCAGCGCCCACGGCTCCCGGCAGGCCGGATCGGCGACCCAGGCCAGCACCGTCAACGGCCCGGTGCCGGCCGCGGGGTCGGCGTGCCAGACGGTGGCCTCGGGGGCGTACCAGCGGCGGATGATCCGCCACCGCCACACCTGCGACGGGTGCGGGCGAGCCAGCTCGTACAGCCCGGTCAGCCAGTTGACCGAGGCGGTGAGCAGCACGGCGGCACCGACCGCGGCCAGCGCCACCAGCGCTACGGCGGCCAGCAGCCCGGCCGGGACGGTCACCAGCACCGGCCCGGCCAGCCCGGTGCCGATCAGGGCGAACCCGGCGGCGATCGCGGTCCGGGTGCGGCGGTCGGTGCGCGCGCGGCGGTCGATCTCGGCCAGGTCCGCGGCCAGCGCGGCATCCGGGCCGGCGGCCGAGGCGGCGGACGGTCGGGAGGTCAGGGAAGGGGACATGGGCAGCTCTCCTTGCCACCAGGGGAATCGGACAGGAACGGTGACCTTTCGCGGGTCGCGGGGAAGGTCTGGCGTCCTGCCCCGTCCCGGGGCGCAGTGGTCCCGGGGCGAGGCAGGGCGGCAGCGCCTTGTCAGGCGGCGGGAGTGTCGGCGGGCGGGTAGGCCAGTAGCCACAGGTCGGGGACGGGCAGCAGGCCGAGGCGGCGCACCTGCGCGGCCAGGGTGCGGGCGGTCTGGCACGACACGTGCAGGCGCCGGCCGATCTCGGTGGGGTGGTGCCCGGCGGCCAGCAGCCGGGCGGTGGCCAGCAGCCGCTCGGCGGGCGTCAGCGCCACGCGCCGCTCACCGGCCGCGGCGATCTCCACCGCGATCGGGTCCACGAACCCGTCCTCGGGCAGTGACCACGGCGACGGCATCCCGGGCCTCCGGTCGGCCGAGGCGGCGGGCAGGGTCGGCAGGCAGGCGGTCATGGTCAGGGTCCTTTCAGCAGATCAGCCGCAGGGTGGCGGAGTCGGGGGAGGTCAGGCGGCGTCGAGTTCCCACGGCTGCGCGCACTCCAGGCAGCAGCCCAGGCGCCGGGGCAGGACGTAGCCGCGATCGGTGCGGCAGCGCGGGCAGGTGCGCCGGGCCGCAAGCGCACGGGCCAGCGCGGCCCGCTGCGCGGGCGTCGGGGTGCGCTTGGGCAGCGCGCGGCGGCGGTCGTACAGGTAGGCCACCCCGATACCGCGCCAGCGCCACCACAGCACTTGCGCCACCACGTCCTGACCACCGGGACGCAGCCCGGCAGCAGCCAGCTGGCGGCGCGTGGCCAGATGCTCAGGGGCCATCCGCCACGGATAGGTCGGAATGCCGTACCGCTCCCCGCGTGGATCCCAGAAGCGGGCCGGGCTACGGCGGCCCACAGCGCACCCCCAGCAGCTCGTTCAGAGTGCCGGTCGGCAGCGCCCGGCCAGGGCGGGCCGCGCGGGCAGTGGTGCAAAACCGCCACCACTCGCCCCCGCGGTGCCGCGCCGCAACGTAGGCGCGTACCTCAGACACGTGCTCAGCGGCGGCCTGCCGGTTCGGGAACGGGCCCAGGGCCAGCGCGGATTCGGCCATCCGGGCGCTGGTACGCACCGAGACGTAGAACCCGACCACCAGCGGCGGGCGGGCAGCCGAGGCGGGGGCGGTGGCGCGCGGAACAGGAGACAGGGACATGGGCGTGGGATCCTTTCCGGCGCCACACCGAAACAGGCCGGGCCCGCACCCCGGCCGCGATCGTCGCGGAACAAGGGGGCGGGCCCGGCCCTGAGGGGTGCGGGATTGGCCGGTCGCGGGCTACTTCTTCTTGCCGGCCCCGGACTTGGCGTCGTAGGCGTCCCGGACCTTCTGGGGCTCGCCGTTGGGCCAGGTCGAGGACTTGCCCTTGGTCGGGTTGTCGGCCATCGTGGGGACTTCCTTCCTGTGAAGGTCCCCGGGGGCGCCGTGCTTGGTAGGTGGGGCACCCCCGGGGTTTACCTGTGTGTGGACACTCAGGGACGGGCGGCGCCGTCCACGTCATCGGGGCGCGCGGGCGCGCTCACGTCGGCCTCCAGGTACAGCGAGACCAGACGCGAGTCACCGCGGCGCGGGTAGAGCCGGGAGGTCTCCAGCACGGCCACCACCCCGCCGATACGGGCGGCGGCGGCCTCGACCTCCTCGGGCTGGCCGGTCAGCCGGATCTTCACCACCCTCAGGCCACCTGCACGTTGCGCTCGTAGGACGTGCTGGCGTACAGGGCCTCCAAGGCCACGTCCCGCAGCCGCGAGAAGCCGTAGGACACCCCGCCGATCACGAACTCCACCCCGTGGGAGTAGTCGTTGGCGTAGTACCCGTGCTCGATACCGGCCGCGGCCAGCGCCGCCGCGGCCCGCTCGATCACCGCGAACGCCTCGGCCTCGCTGCCACCGAGCGCGAACTTGATCGACCCGTGGTCGTAGTACGGGATCTCCGGCACCTGCTCCAGCAGGTCGGCCAGCATCCGCAGACCCGCGATGTACCCGGACCGCGAACGGTCCTTCTCGTCGATCAGCATGGACGTTTCCCTTCTCTGGGAGTTGTGGACACAGCAAGCAGCGCCCCGGCCTGCTGGGCCGGGGCGCTGCGACAAGGGCAGAAGGAACGGTGAAAGTTCAGCGGGCGGCGGCCAGCTGGCGCACCGACGGCGCCACCGGCGGCTTCGGTCGGGGGATCACTCGGGTCCGGCGACGCTGCCCCGCCTGACGCGACGCATCGGCCAGCCGCGCTTCCCACTCGGCGACCGACAGATCCAGCCGGACCCGCTGACCGCTGCCCGCGCACCGCTGGCGCGGCGGCCGGAACTCCGCCGGCCACGCCTCGGCACCCGGCTCATACGGGGCCCGGTGCGCGGTCACCATGCCGCGCTTGATCGACTTCCACACCCCGCACGAGGGGCACGCGATCAGGGTGCAACCGTGTTCAGACATGCTCAGCAGGTTGGGAGCGACGCTACTGGCCAGGATGGGCGGGCGGCCGTTGTGACGCATGGAGCAGAACCCTCCGGAGATCGAACGGGAACCTTTGCGTTCTCCGCCCCACACAAGACACCGCCAGACCAGCGGCGCCCAGTTGTGTGGGGCAGGCAGCGCAAAGCGCTACGAAGGTCGTTCCGTTGGCATCACGCGAACCGCGCCGGTCCAGGGACCTCATTGATCGTCAACCCGAACACGCTGGGGCGCCGCTCGCCGATGCCTGTGAAGTTGTCAAACCGGTGACTCCCCTGTGCCAAGCGGAGCACCTGACCGCAGCGTATACGCAACTTCGTATACGCACAACCTCTAGGTATACGATGATGCGTATACGCTGGTGATGACGCCACCGAGAGCACAGAAGGGACTGATCAGGCAATGACAGAACCGGCCTACGTCCGCATCGCGAGCGAGTACGCCCGTCGCATTCGGGGCGGGGAACTCCCACCCGGCGTGCAGCTACCGAGCTACGCCGAGATCGCCCAGCAGAACGGCGTGTCGGACATCGTGGTCCGCAAGGCGCTCGAACTCCTCCAGAGCCAGGGCCTCGTTCGGTCCGTCCGCCGGCGCGGCATCTTCGTCGCTGACCGCCCCAACCTCGTTCGCGTGTCGCCCGAACGCCAGATGGAGACCGCCGAGCGCTCGTTCCAGAACGAGACCGATCGCCAGATCCAGGTCGAACGCGAGACCACGCAGGTACCCGCCACCGGCGAACTCGCGGAGAATCTCGCCATCCCGGCGGGGCAGGAGATCAGCCACGTCATCACCCGCGCCACCGAGGACGGGCGACCCATCTCAATCTCGGACACCTACCAGCCATCGGACATCACCGGCATCTCGGAGGCCGTCTTCCTGGAAGAAACGATCTCCGACCAGCTCCCGACGGCGGCGCACGCCGACTGGCTACGAACAACGCCCGGCGATCTCGTCAAGACGGTCCACCAGCGGTTCCTCTCCGCTGACGACCGAGTCATTATGATTTCCAAGGTCTCATATCCCCGAGACCGCTACGACGCGTTCGTCTTCCGGATGGCCCTCAAGTAGAGGGCACACCAAAGGGGTGCCGATCAGTCGGCACCCCTTTGGTATGCGTGGACTCAGGCTCGGACCCAGCCTTGCGCTACGTCCGCCTCTCTCCACCAGGAAACGAAGTCTCGATCTACGGAGTCCAGCCGCCAGTTGGCGGACAGAGCGTCGAAGAACGCATCGTTCCCCGTCTTGCCGCCCTTTGGCTCCCCGATGTAGACGAGCCGCTGTCCCCCGGCGGCCTCAAACTGAGAGAGCACCTCGGACGACATCGCATCTCCCCATCCAGGTGGCCAGCAAAGGAACAGAACACAATCTCCCGGACGAGCAAGAGCCGCAAACTCCGTCAGATTACCAACGGGATACCAGGTGTCAGCCTGTCCAGCGGCGCCAGGGAATGAAGCATTGCCCGCCCTGTCTGGCGGCTCCGAGTCATAAGCCTGAACAGTCAGTCCGGCATTTGCCAACTGCCCAGCCCAGTATCCCCGCCCGGCCCCGAGTTCTACGATCGGAAGGTCTGCACAGAAACCCGCCATCCATTCGATGGTTTGCGGGGCAGGTATCGCATACGCATAGGTGGCTTGCAAAATCATTTGAGCGAAAGCGAGTCGTGCACTCCCGTCCGCTCGACCACCGTTCACAACGCGTCGGCCGTCACACTCGACCACCAACGGCTCAACGATGTCCCAATACGGGTTCGGACTCACGGCGCGGCCGCCGGTCATGTAGTGGACGAACCGCAAGTCAAACTGTGCATCGGCTTGAGTGTCCCCGGTTCCCGCCAGCCGCCCAGCCGTGTCCAGGTACTCGGCCACCTTGGGGTACTCGGCCTGAAGTCTCTGCTCGTCCTTGAGCAGCGAGGTGAGTTCGTCCCATCGGCTTGATGTCATGGTCAGCTTGGCCATGCTGTGAGTTTCTCGCACTGAACACGTTCATGCCACCACCTTCGCGACGACGCACGGCCCTGACTCACTACGGGGCGCCGAGCGGGCCCGCACAGATGGACGGGCCACAGGTTGCGAGGTCCTGTGCGGACTCACGACGGGCCAATGACGAGGAGCAGATGTCACCGGGGTCACGCCCCCGTTCCCCTCTACCCGACACGCGACCGTGTTCACGTCACTCCGAGGACTTCACTCACTCTCACTTTCGAGGATTGTTTCAATAAGTTCGTTGAGATTCTTGAGCGCACTCCCCTTCTCTTCGTTTAGGAAGTCAATGAAATTGACCACGGCCCAGGCCGCAAAAATCCATGCCAAACTCTCATCCCGAGACACCACCCCATATCGTTCCCGCCACTCTCTCGGCTCCTGGCCAAGGAAGGTGGCGGTCAGACCTCCGGCGATCATCGGAAGTACGTCGGCCGGGACCTGTTCAACCTCACCAACTTTTCGTACCGCCGCGGGGACAAAGTCCAGCGGTGGTTCATCGAGCTGCCCCATCGAGTTGAAAAGGAAGTAGATCAGGGTCATACAGCCCGACCAAATGTCGTAGACCCCCTGATCCGTAGCCGTGATCGGCTGGAATCGCCGCATGAACTCTTCGGCGGACGGCGGTTCCTCGATCTCATCGTTGAGGAGTCTCACCATCTCGATCGCGGTATCAAGATCGCCGAACTCATCCAGGAAGTCACGATCTGGACGTTGCGGATCATCACGTGTATCCATGAGCCCGAACGTAACCCCCGCGCCGGGCCAAGCGCCGGGCTTCGCCGGAACTGGTCCCCCCGTTGAGTCGACTATCCCCAGAGCCTGGACCATCGCTGAGTCGGCTACTGCAAACTGACCGAGCGGGGGCCGCCAAGAAGGTGGGAGCGAGGCTGGGAGCGGGCGATGCCTGCATGGTGCGCCCAGGTACGGCGAAGCTGGTCCCAACTGCTGCCGGTATCGGCTCTGACCTGGCCGTACGGGCGTGACTAGCGCGTCTCGATGTGCGCGATGCCCTGTTGTGGTCCTGGGTGTCGGGGGTTCAAGTCCCCTCACTCACCCCAGCTCGCAAGGGCCTGATCCCCGTTCCGGGTGATCAGGCCCTTCGCCATTTCCGCACTTTTCTCCTCGCTCGCATTCCTTCGCGCGCCGCACTGTCGGCATCTCTGTTGCACGAGGCGCAACGACTGTTGCGCCATTTGTGGCACCTGTCCTAAGGTCTGCGGAACTCGCAGGTGAGGAGGGGTGGGTGAGCCAGAGCCTGACCCGTGTGCTGCGGATCCTCGTCGAGCTGTCCGAGGGGCCGCGTTCGCTGGACGAGCTCGCCGCGGTGACCGGCGTGCACAAGTCGACCGTGCTCCGGCAGCTGCGCGTCCTGGAGTCCGAGCGGTTCGCCTTCCACGACGCCGCGCACCGCTACCACCTCGGCTCCCGCCTCTTCGCGCTCGCCGACGCGGCGCTGGAGCGGCGCGAGGTCCGCGGCGTCGCCGCGCCGCACCTGTCCCGGCTCAGCCGGTCCACCGGGCAGACCGTCCACCTCGGCGTCCAGGAGGCGGACGAGGTCATCTACCTGGACAAGTACGAGGCCCGCCACCAGGTGCGGATGTACTCCCGGATCGGCCTGCGGATGCCGCTGCACTGCACGGCCATGGCCAAGGTGCTGCTGGCCGGGCTGCCCGCCGGCCGCCGCGCGGAGATCGCCGCCGGGATCGACTACACCCCGTTCACCCCGAACACGATCACCGAGCCGGACCGGCTGCTGGCCGAGCTGGCGCGGGTCGCCCGGCAGGGGTACGCCGTCGACGACGCCGAGCACGAGACGTTCATGACCTGCATCGCCGCGCCGATCCGGGACGCCGGCGGCCGGGTCGCCGCCGCGATGTCGATCTCCGTTCCGGACATGGTGCTGGACCGCGAGCAGGTGCTCGGGCTGCTGCCCGAACTGACCCGTACCGCACGCGCGATCTCCGCGGAGTGCGGCCACATCGAAGGAGGAAGCCGATGACCGACAGCGCGCCGAACGGCAAGACCGAGATCCGCACCGGCGGTGCCCCCGCCCCCGCGTGGGTGTTCTCGCAGGGCGTCCGCAAGGGCCCGCTGCTCCAGGTCTCCGGCCAGGGGCCGCAGGACCCGGAGACCGCCGAGTACGTGCACGCCGGCGACGTCAGGGCGCAGACCCGCCGCACCCTGGAGAACGTCAAGGCGATCCTGGAGGCGGGCGGCGCGGGCGTCGAGGACGTCCTGATGCTGCGCGTCTACCTCACCAAGCGCGAGGACTTCGCCGCGATGAACGAGGCGTACGGCGAGTTCATCCGGGAGAACTGCCCCAGCGGCGTCCTCCCCTGCCGCACCACCGTGTTCGTCGACCTGCCGCACGAGGTCATGCTCGTCGAGATCGACGCGCTCGCCGCGGTGGCCGGGGCGTGACCGTGCGGCCCGACATCGAGGACCTGCTCGGGCGGATGATCCGGATCCCCAGCGTCAATCCGCGCGAGCGCGCCGAGCCCGCCGAGACGCCGCTGGCCGAGTTCGTCGCCGCGTGGGCCGAGGAGCACGGGATGCGCGCGCGGCTGGGCGAGGTCGCCGACGGGCGCGCCAACGTCCTGGTCACGCTGGACGGCGACAGCGCCGAGACCGTACTGCTGGAGACCCACCTCGACACCGTCGAGACCGCCGGGATGACGGTCGACCCGTACGAGCCGACGATCAAGGACGGGCTCCTGTACGGGCGGGGCGCGTGCGACGCCAAGGGCCCGCTCGCGGTGTTCCTGGGCGCCATGGCCGCGCTGGCGGCGGGCGGGCCGCGGCCGCGCACGGTCGTGCTCGCCGGGGTCGTCGACGAGGAGCACGTCTACCGGGGCGTCCAGGCGATGCGGCGCGAGTTCGCCGAGCAGGGCATCGCGCCGGCCGGCGCCGTGGTCGGCGAGCCGACCTCGCTGCGCATGGTCACCGCGCACAAGGGCTGCATGCGGTGCCGGATCACGGCGCGCGGGCCGGGCGGGCACAGCTCCGAGCCCTGGGGCAAGACGAACCCGATCACCACGGCCGCGCGGATCGCCGCGTACCTGGCGGACGAGTACGCCCCCGCCCTGGACGCCCTCGCGCGTCCCCTGGTCGGCCCGCCCTCGCTGGCCGTCACCATGATCGACGGCGGCTCCGGACCGAACGTGCTCCCGGAGAGCGCCACCCTCACCCTCGACCGCCGGACGGTCGCCGGCGAGGACCCGCACGAGGTGTGGCGGGAGCTGCGCGGCCTGCTGCTGGCCCGCTTCCCGGACGGCGTCGAGGTCGCCGAGCCGCACGTCGTCGACTACGCGCTGGAGACCGACCCGGAGTCGGCGTTCGTCCGCGGATTCGCCGATGTGCTCGGCGCGTCCGGCCACGACCCCGCTCCCAAGGGCGTCGGGCACGGCACCGACGCCTCCAAGATCGCCCTGGACGGGGTGCCGGCCGTCGTCTTCGGCCCCGGCGCCATCGCCCAGGCCCACACCCCCGCCGAGTTCGTCCCGCTGGACGAGCTGCACGCCGCTCGCGACGTGATCGAGGCGCTGCTGCGCCGTACCGGAGGGGACCGGTGAACGGACCGCTCGACGACGGCACGGTCGGGCTGCGGTTCAAGGGGCTGCCGCCCGCCCTGGCCGCGGAGACGCTGGACGGGATCGGCGGGCGCGGCCTCGGCCTCTTCGACTCCGGGTTCGGCTGGCCGCTGATGGTGCTCCGCGACTCGGCGCTGCGGCACAACGCCGCGGTCATGGCCGGGTACGCCGCCGCGCGCGGCATGCTCCTCGCCCCGCACCTGAAGACGACCTCGTCACCGCACATCGCCGGATACGCGATGCGGGAGGGCGCGTGGGGCGTCACGGTCGCGACGCCGTTCCAGGCCCGGGTCTTCATGGCCGCCGGGCACCGCCGGGTCCTGCTGGCCAACCAGCTCGTGGAACGTTCCTTCGCCCGCGAGGCCGCGGCCTGGACGGCGGCCGGGAAGGACCGCGAGTTCTACTGCTACGTCGACTCCGTCGCCGGCGTCGAACTGCTCGACGGGGCGCTCGAACCCGGCACGTCCCTCTCGGTACTGATCGAGGTCGGCCACGCCGGGGGGCGCGGCGGCTGCCGCGACGACGCGACGATCTCCGCCGTCACCGCCGCCGTGCGCCGCAGCGACCGCCTCATCCTCGCCGGCGTGTCCGGCTACGAGGGCTCGGTCAGCCACGCCCGCGACGGCTCGGGGCTCTCCTCCGTACGCGCCTACCTGCGCCGGCTGCGCGCGACGATGGCCTCCGTACTCCCGTACTGCGAGAACCCCCTGATCTCGGCCGGCGGCAGCCTCTACTTCGACCTGGTCGCCGAGGAGCTGGCGAGCGACCGGTACCGCGTGATCGCGCGGCCCGGCGCGTACCTCACCCACGACCACGGCCTCTACCGGAGCCTGTCCCCGCTGGACGGCGACGCCGCCGGCCCGCCGCGGCTGCGTCCCGCCATCGAGGTCTGGGCCCCGGTCCTCACCCGCCCCGAACCCGGCCTCGCGATCCTCGGCGCCGGCCGCCGCGACCTCAACCACGACGAGGGGCTCCCCGCCGTCCTGGAGATCCGGGACCACCTCGGCCGCGACGCCCGCCCGGCCGGCGGCTGGGAGATCACCGCCCTCAACGACCAGCACGCCTACGCCCGGCTCCCCGAAGGCTCCCCCGCCGGCCCCGGCGACCTGGTGAGGCTGGGCATCTCCCACCCCTGCACCGCCCACGACCGCTGGCTCACCGCGGTCATCGCCGACGACGCCGACACCGTCGTCGCGGTCGCCCGCTGCTACTTCTAAGGACCCCCCGTGACAGCCGACCTCCTCGCCGCGGGCCGCCGTACGCGCACCCGCTTCGCCGTCCTCGGCGCCGACTTCGTCATCCTCGCCCTGAACTACGCCGACCGCGCCGTCATCGGCGTCGCCGCGCCCGTGATCATGTCGGAGCTCGGCATCTCGAAGTCGGCGTTCGGCTGGATCCTGGCGGCGTTCGCGTTCACGTACTCCCCGTTCGGCTTCATCGGCGGCTGGCTCGCGGACAAGTACGGCCCGCGCCGGGTGATGGGCTGGGCCGCGATCGTCTGGTCGCTGTTCACCGCGCTGACCGCCGCCGGCATCGGCTTCGTCAGCCTGCTGATCATCCGGCTGCTGTTCGGCTGCGGCGAGGGGCCGCAGGCCACCGTGACCGCGAAGGTCATGCACAACTGGTTCCCCAAGCGCGAACTCGGCATGGCCGTCGGCGTCGCCAACGCCGCCACCCCGCTCGGCGGCGCGATCGGAACCCCCGTCGTGGTGGCGATCATGTCGGCCACCCAGGACAACTGGCGGCTCCCGTTCATCATCTTCGGCGCGATCGGGATCTTCTTCGCGATCGGCTGGTTCGTCGTCGTCCGCGACACGCCCGAAGAGCACCCCCGCGTCTCCCCCGCCGAACTCGCGTACATCCGCCAGGACGTCGAGGAGGAGAAGGCCGCCGAGGACGCCGGCCCCTGGTGGCGGCAGCTCCGCCTCCCCGCCGTGTGGGCCACCGCGATCGCGTTCTTCGGGTACGCGTGGATCCTCTGGACGTTCCTCAACTGGTTCCCCACCTACCTCATGGACGAGCGCGGCATCGACCTCGACGGGCTCGCCCTCGGCGCGGCCGTACCGTGGATCGGCGGCTGCGTCGGGCTCGCGCTGGGCGGGATCTTCACCGACTGGCTCGTCCGCCGTACCGGCCGGTCCAGTGCCCCGCGCCGCTGGACGGTAGTCCTGTGCCTGGCCGCGACCGGCCTCCTCTTCGGCTGCCTCGGCCTGGTCACCAACACGGTCAGCGCCGTCGCCCTGATGACCGTGGTGGTCTTCCTGCTCTACTTCACCGGGGCGCAGTACTGGCTGATCATCGGTGAGGCGGTGCCCGCGGCGACGTACGGCTCGGTCTCCGGCGCCGTCCAGATGTTCGCCACCACGGCCTCGATCATCGCCCCGGCCGCCACCGGCTACCTGGTCGAATCCCGCCTCGGCTGGTCCGGCATGTTCGCCATCGCCGCCGCCATCGCCCTCCTGGGCGCCGCCGCCCTCGCCGTCTTCGGCCGCCACCGCACCACCGCGAATGTTTCCGGCGGCCCCCTCGGGCATAACGGAGCGTGATCACCAGCGCACCGGAGGGCGACCATGAAGATCGGCTACAAACTCTTCGCCGAGGCGTACGACCCCAAGGAGATCGTCCGCCAGGCCCAGAAGGCCGAGGACGCCGGTTTCGACTTCGTCGAGATCAGCGACCACTACCACCCCTGGCTCTACAGCCACGGCCACAGCGGCTTCGCCTGGTCCATGCTGGCCGCGATCGCCGCCCGCACCTCCACGATCGGCCTCGCCACCGGCGTGACCTGCCCGTTCATCCGGTACCACCCGGCGATCATCGCTCAGGCCGCCGCCACCACCGCGATCCTGTCCGACGGCCGCTTCACCCTCGGCCTCGGCTCCGGCGAGCGCCTCAACGAGCACGTCGTCGGCGGCGGCTGGCCCTCGGTCACCGTCCGCCACGAGATGCTCCGCGAGGCCCTGGAGATCATCCGCCTGCTCTGGTCCGGCGGCTACCACTCGTACGAGGGCAAGCACCTCGACCTCGAGGACGCCCGCGTCTTCGACCTCCCCGACGAGCTCCCGCCCATCATCGTCGCGGCCTCGGGCGACCGTTCCGCGAAGATCGCCGCCACGCAGGACGGCCTCTTCGCCACCGAACCGAGCCGCGAGGTCGTCCAGACCTTCGAGAACCACAACGGCTCAGGCCCCCGCTACTGCGAGATCCCGCTCGCGTACGCCAAGGACGAGCAGTCCGGCGCGGCCTGCGCCCACAACCTCATGCGCTTCGGCCTGACCGGCTGGAAGGTCCAGGCCGAACTCCCCAACCCGATCAACTTCGAGGCCGCCACCGCCCTCGTCACCGAGGACGACATCAGGAAGAACTTCCCCTGCGGCCCCGACCCCGACCGCCACGTGGAGGCCGCCCGCCTGTACATCGACGCGGGCTACGACCACCTCACGCTGATGAACGCCGGCACCTCGCCCGACGCCTTCTTCGACTTCTACGCCACCGAACTCGCCGGTCGCCTCATTGGCTCCCGTTGATCGGCCGGTTATGCTCCGAACCCTACAACCGACAATGACACCCCACCGGAGACGGGATGAGTGTCGACGAAACGGCCCCCCTGCGCGTCCTCGTGGTGGACACCGATCCCCACGCCCGCGCCGCCGTCATCACACGCCTGGCGGCCGAACCCCAGCTCGAGATCGTCGCCGAGTCCGACGGCCACGACGCGATCCCCCTCGCCGAGCGCCTCCATCCCGACATAGCCCTCCTCACACCCCCCACCTCGTCCCTCACCCCCGCCCTCACCCCCATCGCCCGCGTCTTCATCCTCACCGCCACCGACATTCCGCCCCCCGACGGCGCCTGCGGCACCCTCCCGCCCTCCCTCACCCCCATCGACCTCCTCCGCAACGTCCGCGACGCCAGCCGCGTCTCCCACGGCCTCTCCGCCCGCGAGGCCGAGGTCATGGACCTCATCGCCACCGGCCGCTCCAACGGCGAGATCGCCCGCCAGCTCTTCCTCAGCGAGAAGACCGTCAAGAACCACGTCAACCGCATCTACGCCAAGCTGGGCGTCAGCTCCCGCGCCACCGCCATCGCCCTCTGGCGCGGCCTGATGAGCGCCCTCCCCGCCAAGGATTAACCGATTCGCACTGCTCCCGACCTCCTGCTAACCTTCTACATGTCGCCAGGGAGGCCCCACCGGCCCCCCAGACCGACAAGCGCCGTTAGCTCAATTGGCAGAGCAGCGGACTCTTAATCCGCGGGTTCGGGGTTCAAGTCCCTGACGGCGCACCCGCCCTGACCAGCGACGACATCCCGTACGGGATTCGTCGCTGTCGTCATATGGGGCCGAACTGAGGCCAACCTGCGCCCGTCACTATGCGTGCATTTGCGGCGAAACGTTCTCGACCCTATTTGTGTCGTACAGCGTCCCGTACGGGGGCATGCAGCATCGTGCGTGGACCCCATCGGATCGTCACGCCGTCTGGTGTTCGGTTGTCCTTTCCACATCGAAGAATCAGTGACGGGGAGCCGTAAAGGCTCTGGTCATACGTTTCGAACCAACGCTTACCGGCCGGCGGCGGTGCGGCTCAGCGTCTTTGCGGACGCCCGATCTGGCGGTTCGGATGAGCGCTCGACCGGCCGGTCCGCACTCTCCGGTCGGCGCGGTTTTTGCGTCCGCGTCGCTTCTTGGCGGTTGATGCGCGGCGGCGGGTGCGTTTGGTTCCCGGAACGAGACGGCCGGCTTTGAGGACGTGGGCGGCGGTCTTTTCGGCCGCTTTGTGGGCGACCTCGGGAAGGACGGAGGTGTAGGTGTCGGCGGTGAGCACGATGCTGGAATGGCCGAGCATCTCCTGCACGACCTTCAACTCCACACCGGCCGCCAAGGCGAGGGTGGCCGCTCCGTGCCGCAGGTCGTGCAGCCGGATCGGCGGCAGCCCATGATCGGCGATCAGCTTCTTGAAGGTGCGCGTCAGCCGGTCCGGAGCCATCGGGTCACCGTTGAGGCAGGTGAAGACGTACCCGCTGTCGCGGTAACGCTTGCCACCCTGGGTGCGCTCCTGGCGTTGGCGATCTTTGTGGTCGCAAAGCGCGGTCACAGTGGTGCGGTCCAGCGCAATCACCCGAGCGCTGCGAGCGGTCTTGGGCGGACACGCCGTCAGGTATCCGTCATACTGCTGCAGTTGCTGGGTGATGACCGCAGCGCCCTCGTCCAGGTCGACGTCGCACCAGCGCAGCCCGGCGGCCTCGCCGCGGCGCAGGCCGCGCAGTGCGATCAGGTGGTAGGCGGCGTAGAGGCGGTGGTCGTCGATGGCGTGCAGGAACTCGGCGGTCTGCGCCGCCGTCCACACGGCCACCGCCGGCCGCTCCCCGGTCTTCTCCCAGTGCTCGACACGCGCCGAGGTCCACACCACCGCCCGCGGACGACGCGCACCCGGCAACTCCACCCGGGCCGCCGGATTGTCGAGCAGCAGGCCCTGGCGGATGGCGGCGTTGAGCGCCGTCCGCAAGGTCGCACGGATCCGATTCAACGTCGCCGGCGACATCGGCTTACCCAGCGCCTCACCGTGCCGGGCGATCGCGGTGAACATCGCATGCACATGCGCCACCGACAGCTCGGCGAGAAGGAGCTTGCCCAGGTACGGGGACAGGTACAGACGGACGTGACTGGTATAGCCGCGGACCGTTGAGGAGGTTCGGTTACGGGTCGCGATCCAGTGCGACAGCCAATCCCCCACCGTCAGCAAACTCGACCCCGCGTCGCCCGCGCTGGGCGTCCGGAGCCGGGTCAGCGCCTCCTCGGCCGCCTTGCGGGACGCGAAGCCGCCACGGCGGATACGCCTGCGGCGGCCATCCAGGTCGGCGGGGAGCTCTAGGCGCAGGTACCAACTGCCATGCCGCCGACCAGGCACGAGCCTCGGACAGGAGCGGCCCCAGGGTTTACCGGTCTTAGGGTGCAGACAGCCGCAACGCCGGTACACCCCACCGGCACTCGTCGAAATCGTCACCGCCGACACCTACACCTCAAAGAGCGCGAGGGGACGCTCAACGCGGCAAGCCGCTGATTCCTTGCTGTGAACGGAACCCGGTGGACTCCAAGTCTCTGCGCTGGTTTTCGCTTACGCCAGCCGGTATAACGTCCTGGACGGCACGACCAGGATCGACAACGAAGTCCTGGACGTCATCGGCTCCATGGTCGGCCACCAGGAAGTCGCCGCCCACCGCGGCGCGGACTGGGAGAAGGCCATCCTCTCCGGATACACCGCTTGGAAGAAGCTCCGCGATCTGGGTGGCGGCATGATCGACCTCGACATGCCGACTCAGACCCTCACCGTCACGCCGCTACCGGTCTCCCAGGCAGCTCACGGCGGCAGGCCCCCCGCTTTCAGGTGCTGGCCGGCTCTCGGTCGTGCGCCTCGTTTGCACCCTTGAGGTGGGCATCCCCACTTGCCCGGCATGGGATCTGCAGCACTCCCGCGTCTTATGACTGTGCGGGCTCAGCCGGTGACGTCCATGCATTCAAGCGTTCGGGCCGAGCGGTCACTTCGACGCCCCGATCCGATCGGAACATCACAGCAGTCGTCCGCCTTGGCATGCCGGAGAACGCCATGATGCACTCGGATCTGGCCACCTCCCATCGGTTCAGCGGGGACATGAAGCGTCGCATCGACTACTACGACGATCCCGCGGCGCCTGCGGCAAACGGCTGGTCCCGTCGGTGAACGTGGCTGCCACCAACGAGGCCGAGGAACTGTTGCTGATTCGCCGCACTGACAACGGCACCTGGGCGCTGCGCGGGGCCGCCCGGCCTGGGGGGGTTCAGGACGGGGACGGGCCGGGTGACTGGGAGGGCAGCAGGGCGCGGCAGGCCTCCAGCGCCTTGGCGATCTTCGGGTCGCTGGTCTCAAGGGCGCCGGGGCGGGCGTTCTCGGCGACCGTGGCGCCGTTCTTCTTCATGCAGTCCCTGAAGGCGACCATCGCGGCACCTCCCCCGCCTTGCCCACCAGGCCGGCCGTTCATGCCCGAGGGACGCACCGACGCGCAGGCCTCCATCGCCTTCTGCCGCTCGGGCGACATCGACCCCATGCCGCCACCGGGACCACCCGGGCCACCGGAGGGCCGCTCCCGCGGAGGCTGCCCGGAGGGCGCCCCGCCCCGCTGCCCCTCAGGCCGCTCCGGCATCTCGACGCCCTGCTTCTTCAGGCACTCTCTGTACGCTTCCATGGCGTCGCCACCCGCGTTGGAGGGAGAGGCGTCGGGCGACTTCCCGCCGCCGCAGCCCGTGAGTGCCACCGCCGCCGCCAGCGTCGCGGCGAGCAGACCAAGGCGGCTCGATGAGATGGATCGGGACATACCGTGCCTTCCTCTCCTGTTGTCTAGTTGCCGGGGCGGGCGCCTGAAGCGCCTTGGGTGATGGTGGTGGCGGTGACCTTGCCGGACGCGTCGCCCGTTCCCTGAACGGTGACCGCCGCGCCCGGTTGCAGATCCGACACCTTGCCCACCCGGCTGACCTGGACCTTGGTGGCGTCACCAATTTCGACGGTGACGACCGAGCCGTCCGTGGTCTGGACGTAGAGGGTGCCCTGGCTGACGACCTTGACGGTGCCGACCGTCGCGCCGCGGCCGGGCGCCGCCTGCCGTCCGCCCGCGCCCGGCCCGCCTCCGCCGGATCCACCGCCACCGGGCATGCCCCGGCCGTTCCCCGCGGCGGGTGCGCCGGAGGGTTCGCCGGACGTGCCCCAGTGCTTGTTCGCTTCGATGCCGCTGGCGAAGCCCGCGGCCAGCAGCAACCCGCAGATCAGGACGAGGGTCACGGACGGCCGGGATCGTTCCTTGGGCGCTGCTGCAAGCGCGGATCGCACGTCCTTTTCGAACGGGGAGGTGCTCAGCACGTCCTCCGGGTGGTCGCCGTGCGCGGGGACGGCGTCGGCCACCGAAGGGGGGCGCTTGCGTGCCACGGGGTCCTCCAATTCCATGGAAGCGGGGTCGGTGAAGGTCGGGTCATTCATGCCGGAGCGCCTCGATGGGGCGCAGGGCGGCGGCGCGGCTCGCGGGATAGCCACCGAAGAACAGGCCGATGCCGACCGACACGCCCACCGCCAGCGCGATCGACTCCGGAACGATCACGGGGTCCACGCCGGCGATGGTGAACCGGCTGCCGATGATCCCGGCGACGACCCCGCCGAGCCCGCCCAGCAGGCTCAGCACGGTCGCCTCGGTCAGGAACTGGCCGAGGATGGCGCGCCGCGGTGCCCCGATCGCCTTGCGGATGCCGATCTCCCGCGTCCGCTCGGTGACGCTGACGAGCATGATGTTGGTGATGCCGATGCCGCCGACCAGCAGGCTGATGGCGGCGACGGCACCGAGCAGCACCGTGAAGGTGCGGCTGGACTCGCTCACGGTCTCCTGGAGTGCCGCCTGGTCCTGCACCGTGAAGTCGGCCGTCCCGCCGGGGGTGATCCCGTGCCGCTGGTTGAGGATCTGGGTGACCTCGGCACCGGCGGACTCGGTGGTGTCCGTGCCGGTCGCCTGGACGACGATCTGGTCGATGCCGCCGAAGCCGGTCAGGCTCTGCCGGACGGCCGTCACCGGGGCGATGGCGATGTCATCGGAGTCCTGGATGCCGGAGGAGCCCTTCTCCTTGAGCACCCCGACCACGGTGAACGGCACCCCGTTGACGGTGATCTGTTTGCCGAGCGGGTCGACCGTGCCGAACAGGTTGTCCACGACCGTCCGTCCGATGACCACGACCTTGCGTCCTTGGTCCACGTCCGCCTGGGTGAAGGCCGCGCCGGAGTCGACCGTCCGGTCGGTCGCCTCCAGGTACGTCGGGACGCTGCCGACGAACTGCCCGACCGGATGGCTGGCGCCCTCGTGAGCGGACGTGGCCGACTGCGCCGTGACCACCGGGGACGCCGACTTGACCGACGGGGCGGCGGATCGGTCCTGCAGCGCCGCGGCGTCCTCGACCGTCAGGTCCTTGGCCTGCACGCGCGGCCCGGTGGCCTGCTGCTGCCCGGCCCCGCCCCCGCCGCGCGCCCCGGCGAATCCGCCCGGCCCGCCCCCGCCGCCCGGTCCGCCACCGGTCGTGGACGGGCGGACGGTCAGCGTGTTGGACCCGAGCCGGGCGATGTTCTCCTGGATCTGCAGTGCAGACCCGTTGCCGACGGCGACCAGCAGGATCACGGCGGCGACACCGATCAGGATGCCGAGCGTGGTCAGCCCGCTGCGGAGCTTATTGGCCGTCAGCCCGCGCAGCGCGAACACGACGATGTCGCGGTTCACCTGGGCACGCTCCCGTCGACGAGCAGGGCGGGCGGCGGCCCGTCCAGCGGCGCGTTCCGTTGATCGGCGACGATCCGCCCGTCCACCAGCTTGATCACCCGTTTGGCGCGGGCGCCGACGTCGCTCTCATGGGTGATGAGCACGACCGTCCGACCCTGCGCGTTGAGCCGGTCGATGATGGCCAGCACGTCCGCCGTGGAACCGGTGTCGAGGTTGCCGGTCGGCTCGTCGGCAAGCAGCAGCGCCGGGGCGGTGACCAGGGCCCGCGCGATCGCGACCCGCTGCTGCTGCCCGCCCGACAGCTCGTTGGGCTCGTGCCGGCCGCGGTCGCCGATCCCGACCATCCGCAGGGCCGCCTGCGCCCGGCGCCGCCGTTCGGACGTGCCGACCCCGCCGTATGCGAGGGGCAGCTCCACGTTGCCCAGGGCGCTCATTCGCGGGATCAGGTTGAAGGACTGGAAGACGAAGCCGAGCCTGCGGTTGCGCAGGACCGCCAGCTGTCCCTCCGTCAGGGTGCCGACGTCGGTGCCGTCGAGCAGGTACCGGCCTGCGGTCGGCACGTCCAGGCATCCGAGGATGTTCATCAGCGTCGACTTGCCGGACCCCGAGGTGCCCATGAATGCGACGTAGTCGCCGCGGTGCACCTGGAGGGACACGCCCCGCAGGGCGTACACGGACGTGTCGCCCTGCCCGTACACCTTGGTGACGTCCCGCACGTCGAGGACGGGGGCGGTCACGGTCGGCCGCCCATGCCGCCGCCGAGCCCGCCGCCGGGCCCGCCGCCGGGCCGACCGCCTCCGCCGCCGGGGCGCATGCCGCCGCCCTGGCCGCCACCGGTGTCGGTCGTCGTGGTGATGACGACGCTCTCGCCCTCGGTCAGTCCCGACTTGATCTCCGTGCCCTGGTCGCCGCTCAGTCCGGTCTGCACGACCTTGGTGACCTGCGCGCCGTTCTGCACGACGGTGACCGTGCTGCGCCCGCCCGCCGTCCGCACCGCGGCGGAGGGCACGTACAGGACGTTCTCCGCCTGGCCGACCGTCACCTGCACCTGGGAGGTCTGGCCGAGCCGGATGCCGTCCGGGCTGTCGGTGAGCGCCACGTGCACGCCGTAGCGGACGACGTTGTTCTCGGTCGTGGGGGTCTGGTCGATCGACGTCACCTTCCCGGAGGCCGACTCGCTCGCCAGCGCGTCGAAGGTGACCGTGGCCGACGCGCCCTTTTTGACCTTGGTGATGTCGGCCTCGGTGAAGGAGGAGGTGATCTCCAGTCGGTCGGTGTCGGCGATCGTCATGAACCCGGAGGACGACGCGGAGCCCCCCTGGACGGCGGAGCCCGAACTGCCCCCGCCCGCGCTGCCCCCGGCCGCGCCGCCCTCGGCCGTGCCGCCCTGCCCGCCCCCTGTGCCCGTGGACCCGCCGCCCGAGCCGCCCGATCCACCGGACGGGCCGCCCACGGTGCCGTTGAGGGCGGTGATCGTTCCGGCGTAGGGAGCCTTGATCATGGTGCCCGCGAGCGCCCGCACGGCGTCGTTGTACTCGGCCTCGGCCGAGAGGTGGGCGGAGCGTCCGGACGCTGTCGAGGTGTCGCCCTCGGCCGCGGCGTCCAGGGCGGCCTTGGCGGAGGTGACCGCGTCCCGCGCGGCGGTGTCGTCGAGAGTGGCCAGGACCTGCCCCTTGGACACGGTGTCGCCGACCTCGACGTTGATGGCCTCCACGGTCCCGGAGGAGCCGAAGCCGAGCTCGGCCGTCCTGGAGCTGCTCACCGAGCCGGGGGCGGAGACGGTGGCCAGCAGCGTTCCGCGCGCGACGGTGCCCGTCCGCGACTGCGGCGCGGCCTGCCCTTCATCGGACAGCGCGAAGAAGGCGTAACCGCAGGTCGCCAGCAGGACGGCCGCGAGCCCGCCGTTGACCAGCAGGCGCCTCGGAGAGATCTTGGGATGCACCTGAGGAAGGCTGGCCGACCTGCACTGGAACGTGCTGAGAGACAGATGAGAAAACCATGAGAGAAGGCGCGGCGCTTCTCATCCAGATCTCAGTGCCCATCGGACCGGTATAGCCGCAGGTTGCGGCATCCTCGACTGTCATGAACCG
Source organism: Spirillospora sp. NPDC029432 (assembly GCF_040703975.1). Lineage (NCBI taxonomy): Bacteria > Bacillati > Actinomycetota > Actinomycetes > Streptosporangiales > Thermomonosporaceae > Spirillospora > Spirillospora sp. NPDC029432. Next base: position 153,809 of record NZ_JBEZWH010000004.1, on the reverse strand, counting down.
ACTCGTTCCGCCGGCGTGGTCACGCCGCGTCCCCACCCCGGTCTGGGTGGCGCTCGCCCTGCTGGCCGTCCTTGGGGCGCTGGGGCCGTGGGCGGTATCGGACGGCGCGGCGACCCCGGCGGCGACCGGCAAGGAGACCCGGATACCGGCCGACGACGGCGTGGCCGCGGCCGGGACGGTGCAGAGCGCCGACCGGCGCGACCTGGCCTTCGCAACGTCGGGCACGGTCACCGACGTGCAGGTCCGTGTCGGCGACCGGGTGAAGACCGGTCAGGTGCTGGCGCGGCTGAACGACACCGAGGCCCGCGAGCAGCTGGCGGTCGCTGAGGCGGCACTCGAAGCCGCCGAGGCGGGAGAAGACCCCACGGCAGCGGCCCCCGGCGACTGCGTCCAGCTCATGAGCTACAGCAGGACGGCGCCCACATCCACACCCGGCACGACCTCTCCTCAGCCCACGGCCACGGCGCCCCCCACGCGCTCGGCGCGGCCGTCGCCGACCCAGGTCGAGTCTCCCCGCCGCACCCCCGCCCCCCGCCGCACCCCCGCGCCCGGCGGCACCTGCAACGGCCAGGGCGGGACGGGTTCCAGCCAGAGCGGCCAAGGCGGCCAGACTGAATCGCGCGTGGCCCGTGCCGAGACCGCGGTCAGGGAGGCCAGGCGCACCCTGGAGGGAACCAAGATCACCGCGCCCATCGACGGCACCGTCCTGTCCCTCGACGGCACCACCGGCACCCAGGTCTCCGGGGCCGGATCGACCGGTTTCATCACCCTCGGAGACCTGTCCGAACTCCAGGTCGAGGGCATGTTCTCCCAGACCGACGTCGCCAGGTTGCGGATCGGCCAGAGCGCGGAGATCACCGTCTCGGTGCAGCCGGACAGCACCTACACCGGCAGCGTGGTGCATATTGATCCGGCCGCCACGACCGATGGCGACCTGGTCCGCTACGGCGTCAAGATCGCCTTCGACGACACCCCGGACGGCCTGCTGATCGGCATGAACGCCAGCGTCACCGTCGCCCCGTGACGACTCCAGAGCGCTCCACGCGACCGCCAGTCCGCTCCTGGGAGGTAGCCCTTAGATAGCGGTTAGCTGATGCGGGCGTCAAACGCGGCCGCGTGACCTGGGACGCGCGCGCGGCGCCACCCGGCCGTGCCCGCCGGTGCCAGCCGTCCCTAGGATCGGGCGGATGGAGGAGGAGCCGTTGCGAGCACCGGTGTCGTCGCTGCGGGCCACCCGCTGGTTCGACGACCGGCCGGTGCCCGCGGCGGAGATCGTGCGGATGCTGGAGGCGGCCCGCTGGACCGGGTCGGCGCGCAACCGGCAGCCGTGGAGGTTCGTCGTCGTCCAGGACCGCGGCCCGCTGCGGGAGCTCAGCCTGCTCGGCGGGTAGGCCCGCGAGGAGGGTGAGTGCAGAAATTAGCGGTAGCGGCTACCTGGGGCCAGATGCGTTCTAGCGAGCGCGGCGTCGGGCTGCGGGGTCGGTGTCCGCGGTGACTTTGGCTGAGGTCTGTTCGCCGAGGCGGACGTAGGCACCGAGGCTGGCCAGGTGGGCGTGGCGGGATTTGGCCTGGAGTTCGGCGGCGGTGCGGCCGGCGGCCGCGAGGTGCTGCAGCGCCGAATGGCGCAACTGGTGGAGTGGCCAGCCGTTGCCGTGCGGGTCCAGGGCGCGGGTGGCGGTCTTGAACAGGTGTTCGGCGCGGGGGTGGGACAGGCGGCCGCGGCCGCGCCGTTCCAGTGGTCCATCACCGCGGCGTAGTCCTCGGGGGCCAGGTCGGCGACTGGGGCCGCGCCGCCGATGACGTCGATGAGGCGGGCGAGGGTGTCGTCGTAGCTGGCGCGGGTGGTGGCGGTGGGGATCTGGTCCAGGTAGCGGTCGACGGTGGCCGCGAGGGTAACGGCGCCGGACGGGTTCGGGCGGCCGGGGAAGGCGATGACGGGCACCGGGGACCTCCGCATGCCGGTGTGACACATAACGTTGCCGAGTCGCCTGCGCCGCGGCGGACAGCGAGGTGGGCGGACGCGAGCTGCTGCCGGTCAGCGTGACAGGCAATGCGAGTTCTGTGTCACAACCCCCGGTCCCATATTCGCCCGATCTCTCCCGACTACTACGGGGACCCCTGTTTTGCCCAGCCCGCCACGTGGCGGGCTGGGCAGGTGGTCACCTGGAGGGCTCCACCGGTTCGGTGGCGTGTGCAACGTCTTGGGCGTATGGGTGGCGGGGGTCTTGCAGGGTGGCGCCTTCGATGTCGAGGTCGGGCAGGAAGCGGTTCAGCCACTTGGGCAGCCACCAGGCGGCGTGGCCGGTGAGGGCGAGGATGGCGGGGACGAGGGTCATCCGGACCAGGAAGGCGTCGGCCAGGATGCCGGCGGCCAGGCCCAGGGCGATGGGTTTGAGGGTGAGGTCGTCGGTGGTGACGAAGCCGGCGAAGACGGCGAACATGATGAGGGCGGCGGCGGTGATGACGCGGGTGGCGTGCCGCGCGCCGGTCAGCACGGCCTCGCGCGGGCGGCCGGTGTGGACGTACTCCTCACGAATTCGTGAGACCAGGAAGACCTGGTAGTCCATCGCCAGGCCGAACAGCACGGCGATCACGACGATGGGCATGAAGCTGAAGACCGGTCCGGTGGTGGCGACGCCGAACATCTCGGCGAGCCAGCCCCACTGGAAGACCGCGACGACGGTGCCGAACGCGGCGCCGGCCGACAGCAGGAACCCGGCCGCGGCCTTGACCGGCACCAGGACCGAGCGGAAGACCAGCAGCAACAGCAGCAGCGAGAGCCCGACCACGATCGCGGTGAAGGGCACCAGCGAGTCGCCGAGCCGGTCGGAGACATCGATGGCGGCGGGCGTGGAGCCGGTGACCAGGACCTCGGCGCCGGCGGCATTGCCGAGGGCGGGGATGCGGGCGCGGATGTCGCGGACGAGCCGCTGGGTGGCCGGGGTGCGCGGGCCCTGTTCGGGGACGAGGTTGAGGACGGCGGTGCGGCCGTCGGTGCCGGGTTCGGGGTCGCTGATCGACACCACGCCGGGCAGGTCGAGTCCGTTCCCGACCTGGGCGGCGGCTCGTTCGGGGTCGCCGCCGCGGGGGGTGTGGACCAGGATCAGCAGCCGGCCGTTGCTGCCCGGGCCGAAGGCGGTGGAGATCAGGTCGTAGGCCTTGCGCTGGGTGGAGGCGGGGTCGGCGGTGCCGTTGTCGGGCATCGCCAGCTCCAGCTTGAGCGCCGGGAGCGCCATCGCGCCCAGGGCCAGCAGCACGGCCGGGATGGTGAGCAGCGGGCGGCGGGTGACCAGGCGGGCCCAGCGCAGCCCGCCCGCCCCGGCACGTTCGGGACGGGCGGCGCGTGATCCGGGGCGGGGGCGCAGGCGGTCGCCGGCCAGGCCGAGCAGGGCGGGCAGCAGGGTGATGGCGGCTGCCACGGCCATCAGCACGGTCAGTGCGGCGGCCAGGCCCATGACGGTCAGGAACGGGATGCCGACCACGCTCAACCCGGCCAGCGCGATGATCACCGTCAGGCCGGCGAAGACGACGGCGCCGCCCGCGGTGGCCACGGCACGCGCCGCCGATTCTTCGGCGGCCATCCCGTCGGTGAGCTGGGCACGGTGCCGGGAGCCGATGAACAGCGCGTAGTCGATGCCCACGGCCAAGCCGACCATCAGCGCCAGGCTGGGTGCGGTGTCGGAGATCGTGGCGAGGTTGGAGGCCAGCAGCAATCCCAGCAGCCCGATGACCAGCCCGGTGATCGCGGTGACCAGGGTCAGCCCGGCGGCCAGCAGCGATCCGAAGGTGACCACCAGCACGATCACGGCGACGGCGACCCCGATGACCTCGCCGATGCCCGCGTGCATGCCGGCGGTGCTGTAGACCGACCCGCCAACCTCGGCGCGCATACCGTTCGCGCGGGCCGCGGCGGCGATGTCCTCCAGCGCGGTGACGCTGGCATCGTCCAGCACGTCCCGCTTGATCGGATACAGCACCTGGGCGAGCGCGGTGCGGCGGTCGACCGAGATGGTTCCGGTTTCGAACGGGTCGGTGGCCTCGGCGACCTGCGGCGCCGTACCCGCCTGCCGGACCGCGTTCTGGATGCGGTCGCGGTGGGCCGGGGCGTCGACGGTGGCGCCGGGCGGTGCGGCGAACACCAGCTGCGCGGTGACGCCGGTCGCCTCCGGCAGGGAACGTTCCAGCAGGTCGATGCCCTGCTGCGATTGCGAGCCGGGGATGGTGGCCTCGCTGTCCAGGTGGGAGCCGAAGGCGGCAAAACCGCCCCCGGCCAGCACCAGCAGGACCAGCCAGCCGACTACGAAGCGCAGGCGGTGGCGGAACGCGGTCCGCCCGAGCCGGTAGAGCAGGGTCGCCAACGAAGGTCCTCTCAGACGTGCGTGTACAGGTGTGTCAGGCGCGGGTGGACGAGGGGAGCAGCGCGGTCAGCACGGTGCTAAACGCCTGCTCGATGACATCGGCGGTGACGGCCTCGGGGTCGGTGAGGTGCTCGTTGACCAGGCCGTTGGTGAGGCAGTGCAGGATCAGCCCGGCCAGTTCCGGCGGGACGGCCGGGTCGGTGCCGGTGCGGGCGGCCGCGTCGGCGACGGCGCGGGCAGCGGTGTCGCGCTGCGCGCGGCGCATCGGAGACAGCACGGCCCGGATCTTCTCGTCGCGAGCCGCGCGGGCGGCGAACTCCAGGCCGAGCTGGCCGTGCCCGGTATCGCCGGTGATCCGGGCGGTGATCAGCTCGGCGACCCGTGCTATCACCGCGCCGGCGTCGGCGGTGCCGTTGATCTCGGCGGTCATGGTGGCCAGTTCGCCTTGGGCGCCCTGGCTCAGGACGGCGCCGAACAGTTCCTGCTTGCCGCCGAAGTTGGAGTAGACGGCGCCCTTGGTGAAGCCGGCGGCGTGGGCGATGTCCTCGATCCGGGCGTCGTCGTAGCCGCGTTCGGTGAACACCCGCACCGCCTCGGCCAGCAGCCGTCGCCGGACCTCCTCGCGCGGGACCCGCCTCGCGGGCCCCGGCCTGTCAGTGGAGTTGTCGGTCATGACCGGACCGTAGCATACTGAAAGTATTCAGTACGTTAAGTATCCAATTGGGGAGGCCCGTTGACCACCTCACTCCGCCGCCGATTTCGTCGCTCGGCGCCGCTGGCCACCGCGGCACTGATCGTGCTGGCGGCCCTCGCCGGCTGCGGCGCCTCGGCCGACGACGCCCGGCCGGAGAGCCGCTCCTTCGGCCCGGTCGGCGACCGCCTCACGATCGTCAAGGACTCGGGCGATCTGGACATCCGGCCCGCCGACGTGGACGAGGTCCAGATCACCCGCCGGTTCGACCGATGGGCACTCATCGGCGGCGACCCGACCGCGACCTGGAAGCTCACCGGCGACCGGCTCACCCTGGCCACCGACTGCGGCGCCCTGATCGGCGGCTGCGCCGTGCGCTACCAGGTCCTCGTCCCCCGCAGCCTCGCCCTGAACATCGAGGGCGACAACGGACGGGTCTCGGCCACCGGCCTCAGCGCCGCGCTCGGCATCCGCACCGCCAACGGCACGATCACGGTCACCGATGCCACCGGCCCCCTCGACCTGCGCACCGAGAACGGCGAGGTGCGCTCCGCCTCCACCCGTGCAGAGCGCGTCTCCGCCACCACGCAGAACGGCCAGGTCACCCTCGCCTTCGCCGCCGCGCCACGGCAGGTGGCGGTGACGACCGAGAACGGCGAAGTCGACATCACCGTCCCGCGCACCGCCTACAAGGTCACCACCACCACCGACAGCGGCGACGTCCGCGCTGACATCCCCCAGGACGCCACCGCCCCACGATCGATCACCGCCCGCACCGACAGCGGAGCGATCACCCTGACCGCTGCGGCAAGCGGCTGACCCTCGCCCTGGACGGCCAGCGTCGACCGACGCGACTCACACCACAACCGGCGAGTCGCCCCCTCCGGGGGCGTGGAAGGGCCGCAGCCCGTCCGCCGGGTCGGTGCGGGTGAAGGCGTAGCGGCCCAGGAAGTTGATGTGCTCGAAGGAGATCGGCGACAGCCGCGCGCACATCTCATCGGTGACGCCGAAGCCGTCGGCGCGCAGCCGCTTGACCGCGGCGTCCAGGTACAGGCTGTTCCACCACACCACCGCGTTGGGCGCCACGCCGAGCGCGCCGAGCTGGTCCTCCATCCCCTCGCGGTAGAGCTGCCCGCGGTTGCCGAACGCGATCCGGCGCGCCAGGCGGTGCCGGGCCTCCTGCACGTTGAGCTGGGTGCCGATCATGCGCCGGTAGCCGTCATCGGACATGAACTGCAGCAGGTGCAGGGTCTTGAAGACCGGCCCTAGTGGGCGAATGCGTCGCCCAGGCCGGTGGGGCGGCCCTCGCGCGACAGCATCCGGATCAGGTCGTAGGCGCGGACCGTGCCGTGCGTGAGCGAGCCGGCCACCCGCAGCATGTCGGGCCAGTGGGCGCGGATGCGGTCCAGGCGGACGGTGTGCCGGGACATGTGGTCCAGGGGCCCGTAGGTGGTGCGGGTGTTGGTGCGCCACAGCCGGGTGTCGGCCAGGTCGGCGATTCGCGGGGAGAACTGCACCGCAGTGTTGCCGCCGAGGCCGTCCAGCACCCCGGTGTAGGCGCCGTCCAGCGCGCTGGCGAGTTCGGCCAGATGCCCGGCCGGCTCGGTCTTCAGTTCCAGCGCCGCCAGCACACCCGGCCGTGCCGCATCCCAGCCCGCGCCTTCCAGCGAGCGGGCGCGCGGGTCGCTCCACCGGTCGGCGCCGGCGGCGAACACGTCCCGGCGGCGCAGCGCGGCGTGCAGGTGCATCACCGCGCACAGCGTGAACGCCGCCTTGTCCACCTGACCCGCGGGCAGGTCGGGGTTGGCGAACACCAGCCGCCGCCACGACCCGACCACCAGGTCCTCGTGCTCGGCGACGTCGGCCCGGGCGCAGGCGCGGCGCGTCTTGGCCAGCTTCGCCGCCAAGTTCACCATCGCCAGCACCGGCCGCCCGGCCTCCACCGCCCGAAAGCTAATGACCTGAAGCAGCGGCTCGATGAACTGCTGCACCGTCCGGTACCGCTTGACCAGCTCGGCCCGCCACGCCGCCGCGGCATCGTCATCGGTCTGCGGCACGAACGCCGCGATCGTGAGCCACCGCCGCCGCCAGCTTCTCGCGCGGCACCACCCGCTCGATCTCGTTCCACACCTCCGCCAGCGCGACCAGCCGGTCGCCGGTGGCCTGCGGGGCGCCCATCAAGATCTCCATCGCCGAGGCCACCTCCCGCGCCGCCGACCGCATCCTCGGCAGCGTCCGCAACTGCTCGGCCCGGCCCGCCCGCTCGGCCCGCGCGACCGTGGCCAGCAGCGTCGCGGTCTGCCGCGCAGGCTCCAGATCCCGCAGCGTCGGCGCCTTGGACGCCATCCAGCGCCGCCAGCCGCGCCGCCGGCACCGGGGCCACCTCCACCCGCCCGGCGCCCAGCCCGGCGATCTCGGCCACCCGGTCCAGCTCCCGCACCAGCACCCGCCCTGAGGCCTTCACCGGCGCCGTCCGCAGCCGCTCCAGCTCTGACACCCGCCGATCAGCGGGGACCTGCAGCAGGCCCCGCAGCGCCGCCGCCGTCTGCGCAGGCGTCCGCTCCGCCAGCAGCTCATAAAGCCGCACGTTCTCGGCCCGGCGGACATCGCCGACCGGCCGGGTCAGCACTGTGACCCCCGGCAGCAGGACCCGCTCGCGCAGCATGAACACCCACCTGATCGTGATCGGTGCAGTTCGCCCATCGGTCCGCCCGTCGTCCTGTTTGGCCGCCCACGCGGTGATGACGCCGAGCGGCTTCGGGACAAAGGGACCGACCTCGGTGATGCTGAACGGCTCGTCGTTCTCATCGGTGTCGAACCGGCTGTTGATGAACGCGACCGCCTCGGCCGGCGTACTGACGACGGCCTCGGCACCACTGTCATTGTCGACAACTCGCCACAACACGCTGTTCTTCACGACGGTCTCCGATCGAGGTGGGGACACCCGGGGCTGGCAAGACGCGCCGAGTTACTCGGCGCTGACTCCAATGATGGGGTGACCGAGCGGGTGCCGAATACTGCGTCACCAGCTTCAACCTGCAGGTTCGGTGGACATGACCAACCGCCCCACGGGCACGTCCTGGGTCCTCCATGTTCGCTCGTTATTCGCTCGGGGGCACCGGCACGGGACGGTAGGCGGCGACACGGGCTGGCACGCATGTGGTGCTGGATGCGGACAAGGTGGTAGCATTTGGCAGCGAGAGCACTGATCTGATGCGAGAGCAGTCGACTCTTAATCCGCGGGTTCGGGGTTCAAGTCCCTGACGGCGCACCCGCCCTGACCAGCGACGATATCCCTAAGGGGAGTCGTCGCTCTCGTCGTATGGGGCCGCACTGAGGCCAACCTGAGCCCGCTCCTATGCATGCATTTACGGTGAGATGTCCTCAGCCCGCTTTGTGACCCCCAGCGCCCGGCACGCGGGCATGCAGCATCGCGCGTGGACCCCTTCGACTCGCCACGCCGGATGATATTCAGTTGTCCTTTCCACATCGAAGGATCAGCGACAGGAGGAGCCGTGAAGGCTCTGGTCATACGTTTCGAACCAGCCCTCGCTGGCCGACAGCGGTGCGGCTCAGCGTCTTTGCGGACGCCCGATCTGGCGGTTCGGATGCGCGCTCGACCGGCCGGTCCGCACTCTCCGGTCGGCGCGGCTCTTGCGTCCGCGTCGCTTCTTGGAGGTTGATGCCCGGCGGCGCGTGCGTTTGGTTCCCGGTACGAGTCGGCCGGCTTTGAGGACGTGGGCGGCGGTCTTCTCGGCCGCTTTGTGGGCAACCTCAGGAAGGACGGAGGTGTAGGTGTCGGCAGTGAGCACGATGCTGGAGTGCCCGAGCATTTCCTGGACCACCTTCAACTCCACCCCAGCCGCCAGGGCGAGGGTGGCCGCGCCGTGCCGTAGGTCGTGCAGCCGGATCGGTGGGAGACCGTGCTCTCCGATGAGCTTGCCGAAGGTCCGGGTCAGCCGGTCTGGGGCCATGGGATCGCCGTTGGTGCTGGTGAACACGTACCCGGATTCGCTATAGCTCTCGCCGTGTAGGCGCCGTTCACTGCGTTGACGGTCCCGGTGTGCACCCAGCGCGGCGACGGTGGTGCGGTCCAGGGCGATCACCCGGGCGCTGCGGGCGGTCTAGGCGGGCACACCGTCAGGTAGCCGTCGTACTGCTGCAGTTGCTGGGAGATGACCGCGACGCCCTCGTCCAGGTCGATGTCGCACCAGCGCAGCCCGGCCGCCTCCCCACGCCGGAGCCCGCGCAGCGCGATCAGATGGAAGGCCGCATACAGCCGGTGATTGCGGATCGCGTGCAGGAACTCGGCGGTCTGCGCCGCGGTCCACACCGCCACCGGCGGCCGCTCTCCCGTCCGCTGCCAGTGCTCGACCCGGGCGGCGGTCCACACCACCGCGCGGGGACGCCACGTACCCGGCAGTTCGGCGCGGGCGGCGGCGTTTATCGGTGATCAGCCCTTGCCGAATGGCAGCGTTCAGCGCCGTGCGCAGGGTGGCCCGGATCCGGTTCAGCGTGGCCGGAGTGACCGGCTTTCCCTCGGCCTCGTGCTGGCGGACGATCGCAGTGAACATCGCCTGCACCTGAGCGACCGACAACTCTGCGAGGAGAATCGTGCCCAGGTACGGGGCCAGGTAGAGGCGGACGTGGCTGGCGTACCCGCGAACGGTGGACGAAGCGCGGGTACGGGTTGCCCCAGCCACTCCCCCACCGTCACCATCCCGGGGCCGGTCTCGCCGTGACCCGGCATCCGTAGCTGCGCCAACGCCTCCTCGGCCGCCTTGCGCGTCGGGAAGCCGCCACGACGCACCCGCCGACGGCGGCCATCCGGGCCAGGCGGCAACTCCAGCCCGATGTACCAGCTACCGTGCCGACCACCATGAGACAGCTTCGGACACGCACTCCCCCAGGGGCTTCCCGACTGCGGGTCGATGCAGCCGCACCGCCGGTACACGCCTCCGGCACTCTTGGTGAATATCATCGACGATGCCTACGGCACGGCCAGGCCCGCGCTTCGTGAGATGACTCAGCCCGGACAAAGGATCTACCGCCGATTGGACCCGCCCGGCCCTGCATGTAAGCCATCGCACAGAATCCACCAGCTGCACATGACAGGGCGTCACCGGCTACGGATTGCAGACCCGAAGACCTTGCGGCGGGACGTGACTGACGCACCCGGTGGGCGGTGGCCATAGCCCTCGCCCTTCCAGGTATCAGGGCCTCCAGCGAACCCCTTGTGTTCCACGGAAGACCCCGGAGCGTGGCCTCTCCCGCGACATACGGAAGGCGCGGGATTCGTTTGGATGATACTTGTTGCGAGATGTCTGAGACCACGAGTGAACGCGCGCTTGGGTTGGATGCGCTGGCGATCAGTGATCGGTTCCGGCTGCTGCATTTCGTCAGGCGCGACGACCACCTTGCCTATTTGTGGATCTTGCGGGCGATTGACCGGCTTCGTGCCGTCCACCGGGTCCAAGTGGGTGTCGATGATGTCGCGGCGGTCCTGCAGGAGTTCAGCAGCGACTACCGCGATGTACCGCTCCTGGACGACGTGACGTTGCGTCAGCGTCTGGACACTCTCGCTGATGACGATCGGGTGCTGCACCGGCTGGATGATGTTTCGCGGGCGGGGTCGCTGGCCCGGTACCGCAATCGGCAGTCGGTGTACCAGTTCACTGAGCTGGGGTACCGGGCGTTCGCGCTGCTGGAGGATCTGCTGACCGTACGGGTTCGGGACGCCAACCTGTCGCGGCTCGCCTTCTCCGACATCCTTGATGACCTGCGATCCTTGGCGGAGGCGAACCGGGTAGGCGATGGTGAGCAGATCCACCGGCGGCTGACCAGGTTGGACGGCGTGATGCAGGACATGTCCCGCCGTTCCGCGCAGTTCCATGTGACGCTGGGTGAGATTGTGTCTTCGAACGAGACGTCCCAAGAGCTGTTTCTGCGCTATAAGAACGCATTGCTGTCACACATGAGCGACTTCATGGCCGAGCTCGACCGCTACCTGCCGCGCTTGGAGTCGGCGGTTGGTGAGGTGCAGGCATCGGGCGTCGCCACGATGCTGGCCCGCGCGGCCGAGGCCGACGACCGTCCGTTTCTCAGCCGCGCTGATCGGCTGGCCGATTGGGAGCGGCGCTGGGAGGCGTTGCGTGGCTGGTTCACCACCCCCGCGCCGGGGTCCGCGCCGGTCTCGGAGGGGACGACCACCGTGGCGGCTGGATCGGGGGTCGCGCAGTTGCGGGCGGCGACCCGGGCCGCGGTGTCGGCCGTGATCGCGCTGCTGCGGCAGTTGGCCGAGGCCAACCGCAGCGGCGTCAACCGCTCCTCCGAGTTGCGCCACCTGGCCGCATGGATAGCAGCGGTCCCCGATGAGGACGCCGCCCACGCCTTGGCCACCGCGGCGTTCAACCTGAGTTCCGCTCGGCATCTGGGCGGGGCGCACGATGATGAGGAGCAGATTCCTGCGAACCGTACCTGGTGGGACGCACCAGGCGTCGAGGTGGCACTCACGGTCTTCCGTACTGGGCGCAGCGCCGGCCCGGGGGTCCCACAGCCGGTCCGCGCCGATACTGGCGCGCGGGCGGAGCTTCGACGCCGCCAGATGGAGGAGTTCACCGCTGAACGCGAGGCGGCAGCGGGCCTTGCCGAAACCGGCCCACATGGCCGGCTGCTGTCTGAGCCCGAAGCCCGGGTGTTGTTCCGGCTGTTGACCAAGGCGTTGGAGGCCCGGACTGTGATCTCCGGGCGGGTGTCGGGTGGGTCGGGCAGCGACGACACCATAACGCTGCGGCTGCGGCCCGCCGAGGTCGGCGAGGTGGTCCAGATTCCTGGCGGGCTGCTGCATCTGCCCGGGTTCAGCCTGGAGATCACTCCTGCGGTCAAGCGTCGCCCGGTGGGAGGGCGTCGTGGGTGAGCCTCGCGCTGCCGCGGACATCCCCGTCAGCGAACTTGGTTCTTTCCAAACCGCGGTTCGATTGGTGCTGACCAACGACATCATCACTCCCTCCCATCCGCGGCCGGGGGTGTTGGAGCGGGTGCTGCCGTGGGCTGATCAGCTCACACGCGACCTGGGTGAGCTGTTCGGCTACTCCCTCGTCGCCACCACCCGTCAGATCCGGCTCGTCCGCAGACTGGATGTGCTGGATCCCTCGCGCGGCAAGGTGTTCGTTTCCAAGACCGGGCGGGCTTGGGATCGGCGCCGGATCGCCTACTTGTGCTTGATCATGTCTACCTTCCAGCGGTCTCGGGTAGAGATCAGTCTCGCCGATATGGTTCGCGCCTTTGCGCCGTTGGCCGCGGCGACTGCGGGGCTGGGGTTCGACCCGCTGATCCAGGGCCATAAGGCTGCCGTCGTGGACGTGGTGACCTGGCTGGTGGACCGGGGCGCGCTGCGCCTGTCGGACGGGTCTGCCGAAGCATGGGCCCGCTCAGCCGACGGCGATGCCCTGTACGACATCGACCATGACATCTGCACGGCGCTGCTGCGGCCCGCCCGTCCGATCCAACATCTCACCACTGCCGCAGGCCTCCTGGAGGACCCGGTGTCTTCGGTCGAGCAGCGGGTACGGCGGCTGCTGCTGGAACGGCCCGTGGTGTACTTCGACGACCTTGACTCCTCAGCCGCGGCGGTGCTTCGTCGTGAGGATGTGACCGAGAACCTGGCCCGCTTGACGGGACTGGTGGTGGAACGGCGCGCGGAGGGCGTTGCGCTCATCGATGCGGGCGGGTCGTTCACGGACCGGCCCTTCCCGGGGCGCGGCGGAGCGGTCAGTCGCGCGGCCGGGCTGCTCCTGGCCAAGATCGCCGATGAGCTGGAAGGTCGGACCCTGCACAAGGTCGAGGCCGCCTCCCATGCCAGCCTGCAAGCTGACCTGTTGGACCGTATCGACACCGGCCTCCCAGCCGACGGAGTGGTCCACGAGCTCGCCTGGACTCCTCCAGAGGGCACTTCTTCACCCGGCGTTGCGGTCGGCGCTCACCATTGTTTGTATTTCGTGGAGCGGCATCGGCTGGAGCAGATGATCAGCGAGCTGTTTGAGGAGTTCGGGGCCGTCTCGTTCACCGCAACCTGGCAGGCCGACCCGATCGGTCTGCTCGGCGTGGCCCTGACGCTGCTCACCGATCTGGCGTTGGTCCGGCCGATCCCCGGCGGGGTGGTGTTGTTGCCGGCGGCGCTTCGCTACCGCAACATCACCATGGCTCTGCCCAAAGACGATGGCCAGCTCGATCTGTTCGGCGGGGGCGACAACACCACCGCCACCAGCAGTTACTCCAGCGATATCAGCTCCGCCAGTAACGTCCGTGAAGGGGAGGGCGCATGACCCGGTTCCGTCCGACGCGCGCCGGACTGATCAACATCTGGGACTACGTTGATGAGGAGCTCGTCTTCGCCGACGGGCGGCTGGTGCTGCGCGGGCACAATGGATCGGGCAAGACCAAAGCTCTGGAGGTACTGTTCCCCTTCATTTTGGACGGCGTCGCCGACGCTCGCCGCCTGGACCCCTTCAGCGGCGAGAATCGGACGATGAAATCCAACCTGCTCTACCGCGGGCAGGAGTCGGAGTATGGGTTCGTGTGGATGGAGTTCGCAGGCGGCGACATCCCCGATGCGGACGCGGTCACGTTGATCATCGCCTTGCGTGCGCACAAGGACAAGCCGACCGCCAGCACGTCGTTCTTCGTCACCCGCAGGCGCATCGGCCTGGACTTCGGTCTGCTGTCGGCCGATTCCCGGCCGCTCACCGAACGGCAACTGGAAGCGATCTTGGGCTCAGAGTGCTGTTTCGACAGCGCGACCAAGTACCGCGACGCCATCGACCACGCCCTGTTCGGGCTCGGTCGGCAACGGTACTCCCAGTTGTTGGACCTGCTCCTGGCGCTGCGCAGGCCGCTGCTGGCCAAGGACCTGGACCCGGCCAAGGTATCGGACACGCTCACCGCGGGGCTCAGCCCTATCTCCGAGGACCTGATCGAGCAGGCGGCACGGGATTTCGAGAACCTGGCGGCAGTGCAACGCCTGGTGGAGGACCTGAACGCCGCCGACAGCGCGGCGTCGGCGTTCCTCCAGGTCTACAGCGACTACCTGATGGTGGAGGCCCGCAGCAGGCTGAACCGCTTTGCTGAACGCACCAGGCAAGCGACCGAACATGCCGCTCAGCTACGCGAAGCCAACCTGGAGATCACCCGGGCGACCACCGCCGAGGAGAAGGCACACGCCGCTCTGGCCGAGGCGGACAAACGACGGACCACTCTTGAAGGCCTGCTTGCCGGTCTCAAACGCGACGAGGCCTACACCAGTCAACGGCAGTTGACTGGTCTGCGCGAACGTGTCGCCGCCGGCGAACGCGATCTTGAGGAACGGCACCAGAAGCAAGCCACGAACCTGCGGCACCTCACCGATCTGACCGGCGAAGCCGACGACCTCGCCGAGAAACTGAAGCAGCACCATCTCACCGCCGGTCGCCACGCCGCCGACCAAGCCCGGGCAGCACAGACGGCAGGCATCGACGACAGCGAGACCGACCTGGAGACGGCCAAGGCACGCGCGGCCACACGCCGCGACGACGTCGACCACGTCCGCACCCACCTCAGCAACGTGGCCGACGCCGTTACCTGCCAGAAGCAGGCCGCAGACGCGGCATCAGCAGCCGACACCAAGCTCCAGAGCGCCGAAGACGCATGCCTGGAGGCCGAGGAGGCACTTGGTCAAGCACGTGCCAGTGCGCAGCAACTCCTGAATGACTGGATCGGTCGGTGGGGCACTCCCATCGGCGGTGAGGTCTTCGGTGACGTTGAGGTCAATCCCGCCTCAGCGATTGTGCTGGCCGACGAAGTCGCCGCCCTCACCCATGCGCTGGCCGCCCTCGACGGCGAGACCGAAGCGGTACCGCTGCCAGCGTTGTTCGGTGAGCTCACCGAACAACGACGTTCCCTCCTCGGGAACGAGCGGACACGCCTCGTCATCGAGCACAAGCGGATCCGTGGTGACCGCGACGTCCTCCACACCGAACGCGAACAGGTCGCCGCCGAACGTGACGACGCTCCCATGCTCGCCGCCACCCGCAACAGCGACCGCACCGGACGTCCCGGCGGCCCCCTGTGGCAACTGGTCCGCTTCGCCGACGGCGTCGACGACCCCCGGGCCGCGGCGATCGAGGCCGCGCTGGAGTCCGCCGGGCTATTGACCGCCTGGATCCATCCCGATCCCGCGCTTACCGATACCGCTTACCGCGACGGCGAGCACGACGCCTACCTGCGGCCGCTCCCACCGGCCCAGCGCATGGCCGAACCCACACTCGCCAGCGTCCTGACGCCTGAGGATCAGGGCTTGGTCCCCGCGAAGGTGATCAGCGACATCCTGGCCAGCATCGCCCTCTCCCCTGTCCTGGAATCAGCGGGTGAAGGCCCGGCGGTCAGCTCGGCCGGACAGTTCACCTTCGGCATCCACTTGGGCGCCTACAGCAAGCCGATCCCGGAATTCATTGGCGCCACCTACCGGGCCAGGCGCCGCGCCGCACGTATCGCCGACTATGACCGACGGATCAGCGAGCTGGACCGCGAACTCGAGCAGCTGCAACACCAGCAGCAGCGGATTGACGAGCATCTGGACCAGCTGCGGCAAGCCCGCAGGGAGCTCCCGACCATCGCGCCGATCCAGTCCGCACTCACCCGGCTCTCCACCGCGTCGGCGCTCTTGGCCCAAGCCCGTACCGAGCAAAGCGCCGCCGCGAAGACGCTGGATGCCGCCACCGCCGAAACCGACGCCGCCCGCCGGCGGCTCCGCCAAGCCGCCGCCGAACGGAGTCTCCCAGCCGAAGCCCGCCCGGTGGACGTCGTCGCCCAGGCCATCGACGACTACCTACAGGCGGCGCGAGAAGCAGACGAGGTGAAGGCGACGATCCTTGCCGTCTCCGAGGAGGTCGATCGCCGCACAAACATGATCAGCCGGATGCGAGATGAGTACGCCGAGGAGACGGAACGAATCGAGGAGAAAGCCGCCGCCCACCTTCACCTGGCCGAAGAACTGGCGGGCTTGGAGGAGAAGCTGTCCGCACCCCTCAAACAGGTACTAGACAAGATCGAGCAAGCCGAGGCGGGCATCACGGCCGCGCGCAGCGACTGGGACTCAGCCGATGGGAGGGCCCGCCAGGAACACGACGCACGTGTTCAGGCAGAGACGGCCTACCGATACTGTGAGAAGGCCGTGCGGGAGGCGGTCACCGCACTGCTCGAGTCCGCACATCCACTCGCCATCTTCACCGAGACGGATCTGCGCCCCCTCCTCGGCGTCACCGCGACCACGTCATGGCCTCACAGCTCCCAATGGCCCCCAGATGAACAAGCCATCGCACAGCTGATCCCCCTGCTGACCACGCCGGATACCTCCAACGCCGATCCTGCCGAGGCCCCTTCGGTCGCCGCCAACGCGATCCAAACGCTCATCCCTGGCGACGCGGCGCAGCTCATCAACCTCCTCGACACTGCCGCCACCAGCCGATCGGTAGGTGAGAACGCCCGCAAGGCCGCGCGGCAACGCCTGTCGGACGCGCTGAAGGAGTTCAACGAGGCGCTCGCCACCCGCCAGGAGGACTATAGGCTGGACTGGCAGGCTGGCGACACCGTCATCACCGTGGACGTCTACGACGCCGACGGCCGCCACCCCGTCGCTGACTTTGCCGCCCGGGTCCGCGACCGGTGCGAGGAGCAGAAGTTCCTGCTGGAGGAACGGGAACGGACCGTCCTGGAAGACGAACTCCTCACCGAACTGGCCCAGCAGGTGTTCGACCGCGTGTATTTCGCCCGAGACCTGGTCAAGAGCATGGACGCCGACATCCGCTCCCGCCCCATGACCAACGGCCTGACCTTCGGCATCCGCTGGGTCGCTTCCGACAAGCTCACCGACCTGCAACGCCAGGTGTCCGACCTGCTCGGCTACCAGCAACTCGGCCCGGACCAGCTCGCCGACCTCCGCCAGCTGCTACGGCAGATGCTGCGCGAATACCGAGCCGCCCACCCACGCGATACCTACCAGGAAGCCTTGTCGGCGGTACTGGACTACCGCGCCTGGCGGGCCTTCGAACTCCGCCTCAAAGTCCCCGGCGAGGAGGAGGTGAAGCTCAGCAAGAAGCAGCACACCCTGCTGTCGGGCGGGGAGAAGTCAGCCGCGATCCACCTACCATTCTTCGCTGCCGCCAACACCATTTACACCTCTGCCCATGCCGCCTGCCCCCGCATGATCGCCCTGGACGAGGCGTTCGCCGGTATCGACGACCGCTACAAACCCGACCTGCTAGGACTCACCGTCCAATACGACTTGGACGCCTTCATGACCGGTCACGACCTGTGGATCCGTTACGACACCGTTCCCGCCGCCGCGCACTACGACATGCACTCCGACAAGCTGTCCCACACCGTCTCCGCCATGCTCATCCTCTGGGACGGCACCGAACTCCTGGATGCCGGCGCCGGCTACGCGGGCAACGAGGAACTCGCCGCCGACTTGCTCGGTTTCACCCCCACCCGGCACACCCCCACCGACGACGGGCTCCTGGCCGCCATCCAAACCGCCACCGATGAAAGTCCTCTCGCCGATACCGACGCCGATAAGCCCCAGCAGCAGGACTCCGATCAGGATTCTGAGGAGGCCGTGCTCTGATGGCGACACCCGCCGATAGCCCCGTCAACCCCATCACCGACACCCCCGATCTGGTACGGCTGCTGGCAGCCGCCCGCCGCTCCCTGGAACGCACCGGCGGCGACCTGAATCGCACGATCGGACTCACCCAGCTCACCGACGCCGAACGGCGAGCCGTCGGTGGCCTCCTAGGCCGCCATATCGCACCGGGCACCAAACGCGTCGAGATCAACCTGGACCAGATAGACACCCGGCTACGTGCCCTGTCAGGGCACGGCCTGGCCGAGACACTCGGCCGCGACAAGCCCCTACGGGACCGCCCCGCCGAAGCAGCCCGCGACAAGGCGGCCCGCGAACGTCTACTGGCCATCGCCCACACCAGCGGCCTTTACCACCAAGACTGGTTCACGGCCTGGATCGAGGAGATCCGAGGCAACGGCACCTTCACCCGGCTCCTGAAGACCCCGGCCAGGCTCAGCCATGCCATCGCGGCACTGGAACTCATCGACACGCTCAACGGCTCGACCGTCACCTTGCCCAAACTCGCGACCCGAGCAACAGGCCACTCTCACGCCCTCGACCACCGCACCCCACTGTCGGTGCTGGTCCTGGACGCGCTCGCCTCGCGCACCAGCGCGCCCCGCCCCACCACCACCGAACAGCGCCGCGAGCTGTGGGACCGGTTCAACGTCATCGTCGACGACCTGGCCAGCACCGTCCTCGTCCTCAACCTCCCCGCCACAGGCGCCGGACTCGGCGCCTGGCTCACCAGCGCCGCTGCCACCGCCACGCCCTTCCACATCACCCTTCACCAAATTCTCACCCACCCCCTGCACCTGGCACCGCAGTCCGTGCACGTCTGCGAGAACCCCGCCGTACTCCGGGAAGCCAGCGACATCCTCGGCCCCGCCTGCCCGCCCCTGATCTGCACCCAAGGCCAGCCCTCCACCGCCTTCCACCGCCTCGCCACCAAGATCACCAGCAACGGCGGCCAACTCCGCTACCACGGAGACTTCGACTGGCCCGGCATCACCATGACCGCCGCCATGGCCAACCGCCACAACGCCCAACCCTGGCGGATGACCAGCGCCGACTACACCAACGCTGTCAACCACACCCTCAACGACGACGAACCCACGATCGGCGGCCTCAAAGGCGACCCGGAACCTACCCCATGGGACCCGCCGCTCAGCGACACCATGATCCGACTCAACCGCGCCATCTACGAGGAAGCCGTCGTCGACGTGCTCATCGCCGACCTGGGCGATCTCCAGTAGCTCTCAGCTCGGCTCGTCTCTGCCCGCACCTACCTGGGCATACTGCCCGCGGTCTGCCTGGGACCCCCGACCGAGCTCAGAAGCCCTCGGGGGCAACCTCAGATGTGTCAGGGTTCGACGGCGGTCTCGACCCGCGTCAGGGATCACTGGTCAGTCGACCGCTGAGAGGTTGCGCTGGCATCGCTCTAAGCGTTTGCGGAGCCGTTCCCGCGTGCTCGTCGCCTCGGGTGGGTTGCTCAGGGCCTGAGCTAGCGCCGCTGCCGCTTCTGCGTAGAGCTCCTGCTTGACAAGCCAGAGGCTGAGCCGGTCGATGACTTTCGCATTCGTGCTTCCAGCGGCGACGCCCCTACGGCAGGAGGCGATCGCCTTCTCAAGGTCGCCGTTCCTTCTCCGCGCGCACTCCGGCGTCGGCGGCCAAGACGGCGACCGCTGCCTGGTCGTTCTGGCTGACCGCCAAGCTTTCCAACACCGCCCGTAGAGCTGGCCCACTGTAGGCGCGGAGGCTGCTGCCGCCTTTGCCATAGGAGATGTTGAGAAGGTATGTGGCTATGGCGGGACGGGCGGGGGCGGGTACGCGCGCATAGAGGTCGAGAAGCATCGGGATATACGGCGGCAGGCAGACGTACTCGAACACCTCTAACCAGGCGTCGGGGTTCACACGGTCCAAGTGCAGCGCGTTGAAGTAGGCCCGCAGCGTGTCGTCGCGCCTGCCCTTCTGGAACCGGGTGCAGCGCGCCAGTGTCAGCCACGCTCGCGCCACCCACGGGTCTGCCGCCGCTCCCAGTTCGCCGACCAGCTTGCCGGCGCTGCGCTCCAGGCCAGGCCAGATGTGAGGCGACCGCTCCTCAAAGCGCTTCGCTGTCTCGGCGACGCACTCGGCCTCGACGGCCTCCAGTTCCCCACGCACCGCGAGGTGATGGCCACGCAAGATCGGAGCAGGCTGGTCGACCAGCCAGAACAGGCCCGCAACGCTTCGGGCCATCTCCGGCAGCTTGGCCAATAACGCATGCGGTAGCCCCCAGCGGCTGTACATCGAGCAGAAGAACCACCTGCCGGCCATGTTCATAGTCATAGAACACCGCCGGACACGACGGCAGCCGCCCACCCCACGCACTCGCGAAGTCCAACACCGCCCGATGCACCTGATCACAGACGTCAGGCGGCAGGCGCCCGACCAGATGCGTCTGCACGTAGACGGCTACCGCGGTCGGGAATCTCGAGTGCGGCGGCGCCGGTGCCAGCACCGCCGCCCGCACACCCTCCACCCCGGAATCGGCAGCAGCAGCATGCACCGCGACCTGATGGAAGGACTCCCCGACGACCTCGACCTCGACTTGCCCCGGCAGCCACGCCGACGCAGCAACCAACCGAGGCAACCGCGCAGGCATCTCGGCAGGAGGATCGACTGCCGGCCACCAACCTCCCCGGTTGACACCAGTGCCGCCCCTCGACCAGGGCAAACCGGCCCCGTTACTCATACGGCTCCCATGGCCACGCTGGGCCGCTCGCGCGGCGGCCCCTCCCGTGATGGCCGGGCAATCACGCTCGTTGATGTTCATTGAGCGACGGTCGCCGGGAGACAGGCGAGACCCCTGGCCGCCTCACCCGGCCCACAGGCCCCAAACTCACCGTGGACATCGCGGCTGGAGCCCTCCGCAGCGTGCGCTCTTCCTCGGTGCTGGGCCACACCTGCAAGTTCTGGCGATAGATCTGGTCAGCGAGAGTCGGCGACTGAACCGGTGGTCACTCGAACCTCTCGCCAGCCCGACTCTGCTCACAAGTCCCAACTTCTCAGTTCGCCCACGGGGGCACCAGCCCCGCCTAAACTCGAAGCTTCATAGAGATCTCGCCCGCCTTCGCGATGCATGGAGGAAGCCGAGCATGTCCTTCCAGACCCCACGCAGCGTCGAGGAGATGCTCACCGCGATCCACAGGCACGAATACCTCATGCCTGCCATCCAGCGGGAGTTCGTGTGGAGCACAGCCCAGATCGTCAAGCTCTTCGACAGCCTCATGCGCGGCTACCCGGTCGGTTCTTTCCTGCTCTGGGACGTCAAGCCTGAGACGGCGCAGTCCTACACGTTCTATCAGTTCCTCACGCACTTTCATGAGCGCGATAATCCGTACGCCGACAAGGCGACAGTTCCTGCGGGCTCGGGGACGACCGCCGTCCTTGATGGTCAGCAGCGGCTGACGTCGCTCAACATCGCCCTCTACGGCAGCATCGCCGAGAAGAAGAAGTACGCGTGGTGGAACAGCCCGGACGCGTTCCCGGTCAAGAAGCTCTATTTGAACCTCGTCGACAACCCCAAGGACGAAGAGCTCGGCCTCAAGTACGACTTGCGGTTCCTCACCGACAAGGAGGCAGCGGCCGAGCAGGACGCGGAGGACAAGTGGTTCCGCGTCGGCGCCGCGCTCGATCTCCCCAACGCAGGCCCTGCGATCATGAAGGAACTGGAGCAGCGGCGGATCGCGAACTCCGGCGACGCGTTCCAGCGGCTCTACGACCTGTACGAAGCGGTCCGGGTCCTCAAGCCCATGAACTACTTCCTCGTCACCGACCAGGACCCCGACAAGGTCCTGGAGATCTTCGTCCGGGTCAACAGCGGCGGCACCACACTGTCCTACTCCGACCTGCTGCTGTCCATGGCGACCAACCAGTGGAAGGAACTCGACGCCCGCGAGGAGGTCCGCTCGCTCGTGCGCGACCTCAACAGCAACGCCGGACGCCAGTTCTCCTTCTCCAAGGACGTCGTCCTCAAGACGGCCCTGACCATCGCCGGCGTCGACGTTCGCTTCAAGGTCACCAACTTCACCCAGGCGAACATGGCCAAGGTCGAGACAGCGTGGCAGCAGATCGAGGGCGCCCTCCTGCGAGCGGCGACGTTGCTTCAACAGTTCGGCTACAACGAGCGCAACCTCACCGCCAACAGCGTCATCGTTCCGATCGCCCACTACCTCCACCTTCGGAACGCAGGTGACGGCTACCTCGACTCCAGCAGCGACGCCGCCGACCGGCTCGCGCTCCAGGGCTGGGTCACCCGCTCGCTCATCAAGCGGGGCGTGTGGGGTTCCGGTCTCGACACCACCCTCACCCGGATCCGGGACGTACTCAGCGGCAACACCACCGGTCGCTTCCCGGTCGCCGAAGTGGAGGCAGCGATGGCCGCGGCCGGCAAGAGCCTGTCGTTCGACCCCGCGGAGATCGATGAGCTACTGAACCTCAAGTACGCCGGGCAGCGGACCTTCCCGGTCCTCTCCGTGCTCTATCCGGGGCTGGACCTCAGCAAGAAGTTCCATGAGGACCACATCTTCCCAAGATCACAATTCACCAGAAAGAAGCTCGCCGCGGCCGGTATCCCCGGAGATCAGATCGACGCCTACCTGCAGACGGTCAACCTCCTGCCCAACCTCCAACTCCTCCCCGGCACCGTGAACATCGAGAAGCAGGCCACGCTTCCCGTCGACTGGACCGGATCCGACACCGTGTTCCCGAGCGCCGAGAAACGCGAGGCCTACCTCAAGGAGAACGACCTCGACGGGCTCCCGCTCGGCCTCACCGACTATCTCCTCTTCTTCGAGGGACGCAAGAAGAGGATGAGAAACCGCCTCCTCAACGCCCTCGGAGCAACGACGGCCTCAGAGTCCGCCGCGGAATGATGTGGAAGATTCCCACGTGGTCGACGGTTTCCTTTACGGGCGGAAGCGCCTTACAGAGCTGCCCAGCGCCACGGTCGTCGCCCGCACCTGTTAACAGCCTCCGGTTCTCGCCCGCTCCGCACGGACCAGGCCGCAGGGCGGACTTTGCCGTATTCTCGCGTTTCGTGATCGACGAACGGCTGCGGCGCTGAGGACATCGCCGACCGGCTCCTCGCCGAGGCCCGCTGGGCTCGACTCAAGGATTGGCCGATCGCCCCCTCGCCAGCGGCGCCACGGTCCCGCTCTGGCGCCTGGAGTCGGTACAACCGGCCCGCGCCGTCCGGGAGGCAAACTTCGACTACAACTACCCCGACTATCCGTGCCGGTGCTCCACCTACCGCCTCACCATCCCGGAACACCCCTACGGCGAGCAGACCCGCATTCGAAACAGTCAGGGTGAGCTCATCACCTCCACCCGCTTCTACGACGGCACCGCCATCCGGCCCATGGCGACGATTTCTGGGAGTACGCATGCACCGAATGCGGCGACGGCTACCGGTGCAACTGCGACGGCGACCGCTGCACCAGGTGCGGCGCCCGACGCCTACGGGTGCGGGTGCGCATGACCGGCCTGGAGTCGGGCAGGGTCGTACCGGACCCGTGCCTTGCGGTCGCGCTCGGCTTGGCGGTGTTCCCGCTCCCGCCCGCCGCAAGGGGGCCGCCGCCCCGCGGGTGGCAGCGAGCCGCGACCCGCAACCCCGACCCGGCGGCCTGGCCGCCCGGCGCGAACCCGGGTCTGTAGTCGGCCAGCACACTACCAAGTAACCGCAGACGCGCCGATGGCGATGCTCCCCGAGTGGATCGCCCGCCTCTTGACGCTCAAGCCGCACCGTGCGCCCCAGCCTTCAGCCAGCTGCTTACCGCAGCTGCCATGGCATGACCGGCCCCCACACGACCGACTGCGATAAGACCGTGTACGAGGTCCCAGGTTCGGTGAAGATTCACCGAACCCGGGGCACCTCACTCACTCAGGCGTGCTCGAACGGTGCCAGCTAGAAACTGCTGATGAACAGGACGGAGTTGATATAGCGGCGACCGGGGCGCAGGACCCTGGCGGCGAAGCCGCGGTTTCAGTTCGCGCACTGTGGCCCGCTGGTGGGCGACCAGGTCGAAGCCGGCCGGTGGTACCCAGCCCGAGTCCAGCAGCACGAGGGCGATCACGTCCGGCATCTGCCCGTGCCGCTTCTCCGCCTCAACCAGCAGGTTAGGACGGTCACGCTCGATGATCCCGGCAGCCCCGAGCAGCGCGTTCAACTCGTGCCCTCGACGTCCAGCTTAATGAAGCTGACATCCGTGAGCCCGAGGCTGTCCAAGGTGACCCCGGGCGACGCTCACCGCCCGGCTGCGGCGGCAGGAGGCGCGCGAGGGGTTCGCCGCCGGGCTCATCAGCCCGGACGAGTACCGAAAGAACGGCAGCCCTCGGCCCGCCGCTCCTCCGGAACGAGCCGCGCCGCCGGGCCAGGCCATCCGCCGAGGTCAGCGAGGGCGTCCGCGGCCTCGCGCGAGGGCCGCCCTGCGCTCCAGCGCGATGAGAAGCGGACGCCTCTCCAGCCACGAGCGCGCGGTGTCCCCTTCGCCGAGGCCGAGCGCCTCCGGCGTGACGGAGAACGCGGCCTGGACCTCCCTCAGGAGATCGTCGGCCTGCCTGAGGATGAACGCGCGGACGTTGGCGCAGTACCTCGGGTCCATCTCCGCGATGCGCAGCCGCCGGTCCGAGGCGTCCTGCCACTCCTCGTCCTGGTTGATCAGCGTCGACCAGTGGTCCTCGGGGGTCCAGCCCTGCCTCCGCTCGGGCGGGAATCCCAAGGCCGCCTCCCGGACTTCGAAGACCAGGTCATGGACGTACCGGACGTTGTCGTAGTGCGCACCCTGATGCGCCAGGTTGAGTCGCTGGTAGATCGCCAGAGCCTGCTCGGCCGCCTTCCGCGGGCCCGCGAGCTCGCATCCGCCGTCCACGCCCGCCTTGGCGTAGATGATGCAGGCCTGCGCCAGTTCCTCCTCGTACTCGCCAGGGTCGGCGGCCACGAGTTTCGTGTAGGTCGCGATCGCCTCCTGCGCGACGGCGGCGGCGTCCCGGGGACGATCGAGGCACCAGAGGTGGAGAGCGAGCCGCTTGGCGATCCGCGCCAGATAGGCCTCGTAGGCCTCGGGGACGGCCTCGGCCAGCCTCCGGCAGATCTCCAGCGCCTCCTCGAGCGCCTCGATCGCCTCCTCCCGGCGGCGGGCGCCCCAGCGGCTCCTGGCCAGGGTGACCAGGCTCCAGACGAGATGCGATCCATCGGCCGTGAGCGATCGGGCGAGGGCGGATCCCGGCGCGGCCGGGCCTGCGGCGAGCCGCTCGCGGAGGATCCCGACGGCCTTCTCGGCTCCGCGGAGGCTCTTGGCCGGCTGGAGGACGCGCTGGTAGAAGTCCGCGAGGTTGGTGATCGCCATGGCGAAGCCGGAGGAGTACGCGGCGGGATCCTTCCGCGCCAGGCGCGCGAACATCCGGACCGCCCGCTCGGCGTCGGCGAGCGCGCCCGCGGTCAGGACGCTCTGGGCCTCGCTCATCGCCTGGTTGGTGAGGGACAGGGCCAGGCCGGGCTCGTGGACGTCGGGGGCCACCGCGGCCAGGTCCCGGAAGAGCTCCGTGGCCTCCTTGGCCGCGGCGAGGCTGCGCGGGAGGTCATCGGCGAGGTCGGCGCACTCGGTGAGATGGACCAGCGCGACGGCGAGCGTGGAGTCGTCCACCGAGCGGGCGCACTCCACGGCGCGCTCGGCCGCGTCGGCGGCCTCCTGCGGGCGCCCGGCGCGCGACAGCCGGAACGCGAGCTCCTGGTAGTGCCCGCATCGGACCGCCGGATCGCGGTCGGCTTCGACCCGCGAAGGCGTCAGGCGCTCGATGAGCGCGGCGGCACCGACGTCCACGTTGATGTCCCCGTATCCGGGGAGTTCGGCCGCGACCCGTTCGAGCACCTCGGTGTGGACGTCGAGCCCGGCGACAAGATCGAGCACGGGGCTTCCGGCGGCGACGGCCGAAGCCGGATCGTCCCGTAGAAGGCGCTCCACGAACGGGGCGACGTGCGGCCACCTGTGCCCGGCCGCGGCGGAGGCGAGGAAGACCAGGGGCCGGACGGGCACGCCGCCGTCCGGGGAGCGGGAACCGAGTTCCCGTACGGCCGCGGGCGCCC
Organism: Spirillospora sp. NPDC029432; assembly: GCF_040703975.1. NCBI lineage: Bacteria > Bacillati > Actinomycetota > Actinomycetes > Streptosporangiales > Thermomonosporaceae > Spirillospora > Spirillospora sp. NPDC029432. Next base: position 127,977 of record NZ_JBEZWH010000004.1, on the reverse strand, counting down.
AGGCCGCGGCCGGGCTGCCGCCGACGGCGTGGCCCGGCAGGCTCAGCGCGAGGAAGTCCTCGGCCAGCCGGTCGGGGTAGAGCGGTTCGAGGACGTCGCCGGGGTTCTGCGGCGGGTAGCAGACGCCGTGGTCGGCCAGCACGCTCGCCGGTTCTTCGAGTCCGATCCGGCCGAGGGTCGCGACCCCGTTCTCATGGTCGACGGCACCGGAGAGGGCGGCCGCGAAGACCGCCTGCCCCATGGCCCCCGGCGGCGTCCGGTGATCCACCCCTTCCAGCCTGTTCTCCCAGAGGCGCGTCCAGTGGACGCGCTCGCGGCCCAGCAGGTAGCTGGTGATGCCGTCCATCTCGCCGGGCGGCCGGACGCCTCGCGCGCGGGTGTCGACCGCGACCAGCGCCGCCATGTGCAGGGCGAGGACGAGCCCGAACTCGGGGAGCTCCAGGTCCTCCGGCGGAGCGATGCCCGAGCCCTCGATCCCGTAGACGGCCGCGAAGCAGTCCCGCGCCGTGCCGAACATGGCCAGACGCTCACCGGCGGACGCCGGCGCGGACAGCTCGACGTCCCGGGTCCCCGCCGAGTGGCCCTCCAGCACCGCCCGTACCGCGGGCCAGGGAACGGCCGAGCGCGCGAGCAGTACGACCCGCACAGGGCGCGGCCCGTGCAGAAGGGCGTTACTGAACAGCCAGGTCAGATGGGACAACGGCCAACGGTCGGCGTAGTCGACGATGAGCAGCACGCCTGCGGCGTCATCGGCGCGCAGGTCCTCGGACCCCTGCGGACGCATGATCCCGCCGTGGGAGGCGGTGATGACCTTCCATCCGGCCGTGGCGCTCTCGGCCGCGAACTCGGCGGCCAGCCGCGTCTTGCCCTGGCCTCCCGGGCCGTGCAGCCAGAGGGCCGACAGCCGCGGACCGGAGCCGTCGCGCCAGGCCGCCAGTTCGGCCCGCTCCGCCGTCCGCCCCAGGTAGTCGACGACCTGGAACCGGGCGTTCAGCATGCGACTCGGCTGCTCCAGCAACCAGGACCAGGCGGGAGCGGGCGGCGGGCGATGCTCGGCGAGGAGGTAGGCCGGGCCCCTGTCCGGGAAGACGTGGAGGTCGGCCCCGATGACGCCGTACCCGAACCCGCTCTCGACGACGACGCTCTGGTGGACGCCCCCCATCACGCCTCCGTCTTGCTCGCACCGCCCTCTTCGCGCGCGGCGGGAGCCGGTGCCTCGTGGACGACCACATTGCCGTCGAGGGCGGCGAAGACGCGTCCGTTGTCCCGCGCGATGTTGGTCTGGGTCCGTGCCCCGTCCTGCACGCCGGCCTGCCGGACCAGCACGTCGAGCTCGGCGGCGACTTCGGGGCGCTCTTCGAGCAGCCGCTCGAACTCCAGGGCCCAGAGGCCGGCGAGGCTCTGCCGTGCGTGCTCCACGTCCGCCGACCGGGCCACCAGGGCGGCGTTGCCGTCCAGCTGCGCCTCGACGGCGGCCAGTTCCTCTTCACCGCGGTGCCGGAAGAGGCGCATGACCCTCCCCCGGACGACCGTCCACGAGTCGGTGGCCATGGCTCCCACCACCGCGCCCCCACCGGCGACCACGAGCTCCTGCAACATGCCGCTCCCTCCGCTGCTACAGGAACAGACGACCCGTGCCCCACCGCGGTTCCGCTCGGCTCATGGTGTCCTGCCGCTCGGGGTCAAGGGCGGCACCGTGAAGGTCGTAGACTCCCCTGTCTCCGGAGTTGCCCATACTTGAAGGTGGTCGACCGAGGCGAAGGTCTGGCTCATGTCGTCGGGATCGCAGCTGGCGACCAGGGCCACCTGACACACCGAGGACGGCAGTACGCGCAGATCGATGATGATCCGTTCGCCGGTCCCCAAGGAAGCGGCAACGTGGTGCACTGTGCCGTCCTCGGCCATCGGCTGGTTGAAGAACACCATGTCATCGTCGGAGCGGACCTTGCCGTCGCCGTCCAGCAAGAGAGTACTGAGGTCTACCGCCAGCCCAGCACAGTGCCTGGTGAACGGTGTCTGGCCGGGACTGGCCTGGTGCCAGGCGCCCGATCTCGGCGACGGCATCAGCTGTTTAGAGTCGGTAATCGCATGAGATGTAAGGTGCTCCGGGGCAGGGCCGGGGGCTGCTGCCCTGTACGTGGTTCAAGTCCCTGACGGCGCACCCACTCCGACCAGCGACGACATCCCGTACGGGAGTCGTCGCTGTTGTCGTATGGGGCCAAGCGGGGCCGATCTGCGCCCGTCACCATGGGTGCGTTCGAGGCGAGATGCTCTCCGCCGTTTGAGGTCCTCGAACGCCCGGTTGCAGGCATGGGGCATTGGGCGTGGGCCCGGCCAGGTCGTCACGCCGGAGGGTGTTCAGTTGTCCTTTCCGCATGGAAGAGTCAGTGACAGGAAGCCGTGAAGGCTCTGGCTCTACGTGCCCGAACCGGCCCTGTTGGCCGCAGTCGGATATCAGAACTGTCCGAATGGGCCCGCGTCTGGCTGAGGGCCGCACCAGCGCGGCCCGGTCGACGGGCTGCGCGGGCCGGTCAGCGGGCGAGGGCGATCAGGTCGGTGAGGGCCTCGCTGACCAGCACCGGGTCGGCGGCGTCGAACGTCTGGTTGTCGATCGGGTCGTCGGCCGGCTCGCCGGTACCGTCGTCGAGGTAGACCCGGCGCAGGGTCTGCTCCGGAAAGGTCTGGACGGTGCCGGCGGCGATTCCCGGATCCAGCTCGATCACCAGATCGCAGGAGCTCAGGGGACGGGAGAAGGCGTGCACCATACCGCCATCTTGCGGGGTGCCGCGCCGCCAGTCCCGGCGGGTGAGTCCGAGGATCGTCCCGGTCGGCACTCTCAGCCCTTCGAAGCGCGGCAGCCGCCCGGTGGCGTGCTCCTGGTCGTCGAGTCGGTGGACCTCGCGGCCGAGTTGCGGGAAGGGTTGCAGGCACTCGTAGTCGGCGAACACCTCGGCCCAAGCCTCGACCACGGGCTTCGGCAGTTCGACCGGGTGAGGAATGAACACCGTGGCGTGTCCGGGGAAAGCGACGGTCTCGTCCTTGAGGTCGGCGAAGGTGCGGTCCTCGGCGATCCGGAACAGGGTGTGGCTTCCGCCGCCCTCCCGGCTCAGCCAGAGCAGGCGCCGCGCCAGGTGGCCCATCAGTGGGTGCTCGACCAGCAGGGTCCGGAAGTCGGCCAGGCTCCACGACCGCCGGGAGAGCATGGCCGTCTCCAGGCGCCGCAGCTGCTCGGCCGCGATCGCCTGGACGTCCTGGCGCAGCTCAGAGAACCGCCGGTACGCGGCCGGGGCCAGCTCGGCGTCGTCACGGGCGCCTGGCCGGGGCAACGTCGCACGGCGCTCGCCGTCCGGGCCGGTGACCACGGCACGCAACCGCTCGTCGAAGCCGACGGTGAACGAGCGCCGCCCGTAGTCGAGGGTGAGAGTCCCCGAGGCGTCCAGCCCCAGGTCGGGGACGAGCCGGTCGGCCAGTTGCGCGGTGGACAGCCCCTTCCGCCGCGCGGCGTCCCGGATCGTCCGGCCGGCTTGATCGCGCAGCGAGGGGTACCGGGACTGCCGGGTCACCCCGTCCAGGATGAGTAGGGCGCGGTCGGTGCCGATCGTCGCGAGCACGCCTAAGGCTGTGGACGCCCACCTCGGAGCACCCGTCCGCGGCCAGCGCGCGACGATCGGAGCCAGCCTGCGGGTGGCGGTCTCCCCGTCGAACGCGGTGAGCTGGGTCAGTGCCCACAGGTCCTTCCCCGGCGCTCCGTGCTGCAGCCACTGGCCGAATACCGCCATCGAGAACTCCGCCAGGGAAGCGGCGTCGCACGCTTGGCGCACCTCCGGGAGGCCGGGGTGCGGTTCCTCCAGCGATGACGCGGCCAGCATGGTGATCAGATGCCGTACCGCCCCGGGCGGCAGGACGTGCGCGCGGTTGCTCAGGAGCACCCGCGGCAGATCGGCGGGGTCGGCCCACGCACCGGCCTCGGGCATCTCGGGAGACCGGGCGGCGATCTCGGCCAGCAGGCCCGCGATCGCGCCGGCGGCGTCGCCCCCCAGCTCTCGGGCGGCGTTGACGATCTTTCCGGAGCCCACCCCAACGGCCAGGTGTGCCAGCGCGTGCTCGGCGTCGGCGCGCCGGCGGCCGCGCTTGCCGAGCGCGTCCGGCAGCAGCAGGGCGGCGGCCCGGATCCCGTACCGGGCGAACCACTCTTCGGCGATCGGACGGCAGGTCGCCCTGTGCGCCAGCCAGAACGCCATCAAGCGCGCCACGTCCGCGGACAGGAACGGCAGCAGCAGTTCCCTGCCCTCGGCTCGCACCTTCTCGTGTCGGCGAAGCAGGTGGGGCAGCGCCGCCAGACCGTACCGGTGAACAATGAGCGGCTGGTAGAGCACGGGGTGCCCGGCGTCGCCGCTGTCGGCCCACCGGGCGAGCAGCGCACCGGCGACCTCCACGGGGCCCTCGATGAGCAGGCTCGCCATCAGCAGATGGCCGCCCCACATCATGCCGTCGGGCCCACGGTAGCTGGCGTCCGGGTCCACGTCCTGCACCGCCCGCTTCCAGTCCACCGGAACACTCTTGGGGTACAAGGGCCGGTACTTGCTCTGGAACTCCTCGATGCGTGCCAGGTCCTCGCCGGTCCAGTGCATCTCGGGGGCGGGCGGTGCGGGAGGATCGGCGAGCACGAACGGCTTGGCCGCCTTCTTTCCGCGGGGCGCCTCGGCCCACGGCGGCGCCACCAGGATGCGCGGCAGCATCTCCTCCGTCGCCTCGGCCACGGAGCCACCCGCGATGGCTTCGACCGCGTTCCGCGTCTCCTCCGTCAGCCGGGCGAGCGCGGACCGGGTGCGCCCGGGGTCGGCGGCGGCGAACGCGCCCAGCAGTTCGGCGGCCTGGACCGCCCTCCGCGAGCCGCCCTGGGCACGGGCCGCCAGCACCCGTAGCCCGCGAACGGGGAACCGTTCCAGCGCGGCCCGGACGGCGGGCCGCACGTGCGCCTCCTCCAGCCGGTCCAGCAGCAGGGTCAGCGCCTCGTCGGTGGGGATGCGGGCCAGGGCTTCGAGAAGTTCGTGCCGGGCGCCGGTGTAGTCGCGGCCCCGGCGGCCGTGCGGGTCTTCGTCGAGGGCCCGCGCCAAGATGGGTGCGATGCCCGGCCCGACCCCGTCGAGCAAGGTGGCCAGCAGAGAGACGTCCCGTCTGCTCCCGAGGTTGTCGAAGCTGACACGGCCGGCTTGTTCCACCGTGCCCAGGGACGCCAGCAGCATGTGCCGGACCTCACTGTGGTGCTGCCCCGTCCCGAGGTCACGGCAGGACTCGTCCACCCAGTCGGTGCGGTCGGGCAGCAGGTACGCGGCGGCCAGGCGGCTGCGCGTTCCGGTGCGCAGCGCCCCGAGCCGCCGCTCGGCGAACCGGTGGGTCTCCTCGTCCGCAGCGGCGAGCCACCGGCGCAGAAGCGGACCGGCCGCCGACCACGTGCTCCACTCCGCCAGGCCGTCGGCAGCGGTGGCGTACCGCAACTCGTACCGCTCGGCGAGCGGGATCCCCTTGGCCGCGGGCCCCCACACCCGAGGCTTGCAGATGATCTCGCCGCTCGCCACGAAAGCGGCGGCCGGCCACGCCGGGTCGTGCTCGGCCGTCCAGGCGTGCGCCACACGGTGGTAGTGGTCTGCTCGGCCGCCGAGGCGCGTGATCACCGCGACCGCGGCGGCCCCGGTCACGGTGTCCCGCCCCGCCAGGAAGTCGCGCACCGCCCCGGCCAACCCAGGGTCGCAGTGCCCGGAGCCGAGCATGGCATCGATGTGGTCGCGCCGGTCGACGAGCAGCGCGCGGACCTCCTCCACCGCCTTCGCGTCGACCTCGGGCGGCGAAACCGCCAGGCCGCCGCGGCGCGGCTCCAACTGCGCATGCCAGTCGTCGGGAATGTGCAGGATGTCCTCGCCCAGAGGCAACACATCGGTCATGGATGAGCACCGTAAGGGATCGGGCCGACGAAAACGGGCCCAGCGGTACCAGTTGAAGAGTACGCAGTGCAGGTGGCGTTCGCCGGCGATCAGGAGCCGGTCGGTGTACTCGCGGCGGGCGCTGCCGACCCGGCGTTCGGCGATTGCGTTGGCTTGCGGAGCGCGTACCGGCGTCACGATGACCCGAGCGCCGATCGAGGTGAACACCGCATCGAATGTTGCGGTGAAGCTGTTGTCGCGGTCGCAACGCCGACTACATCGTGATCGTCAAAGGCAACTCCAAGCACCTGAACCAGCAGGTCAAGCGCCTGCCCTGGCGGGATGTGCCGCTGGGGACGCGCACCCGCGACCACGGTCACGGCCTCGACGAGATCCGCCGCCTGAAGGTCTGCACCGGCACCGGCCTGCTGTTTCCCACACGCCGCCCAAGCCATTCAGATCGAACGGCGGCGCACCGACACCGGAACCGGCAAGACCACCATCACCACCGTCCACGCAATCACCGGCCTGACCGCCGAACGCGCCACCCCCGCCGACCTGGCCGCCCGCGTCCGCGGCCACTGGCAACTGGAAGCCCTGCACCACATCCGCGACGTCACTTACGCCGAAGACGCCTCTCACATCCGCACGGCACCGCACCCCGAGCCATGGCCAGCCTCCGCAACCTGGCCATCGCCCTCCAGCACTCCATGGGCAGGACCAACCCCGCAGCCGCCTGCGACCACTACCGCGACCATCCCCACCACGCAGTACAACTACTCGGTCTCGCCATATGAGTTCAGCACCTTGCGCCACAACTCGGGGATAGACCCGTGAGGGCACATTCTGACCGCGGGATTCAAGATCTCCCGGTGGGCGGACGACTCACTCACCGGCGGCTAGCAGCCGCCGAGTCTGCCTGATCAGCCGCTCCGATAGCTCCCATTAGGTAGGTGCAAGGGTGAACCGGAGTCCATGAGTCGGCCGGCTAAACGAGTTGACGGGGATGGCGCCCGAGCGATCACCTTTGCGGGTGGTCCGGATGCACGGTGATGAGGTGGACATCGAGGCAGGTCTTGTCGAGCGGCTGGTTCGTGGGCAGTTCCCGCAGTGGGCGGACCTGCCGGTCGAACGGCTTTCCTCCGGCGGCACCGTCAATGCGATCTATCGGCTCGGTGATGCGTTGACCGTCCGGCTCCCCCTCACCGAGGGAGGTGTCGAGCCTCTGCAGCGCGAGGCACGGTGGCTGCCCAAGATCGCACCCGCGCTTCCCGTCACGATCCCGACCGTGGCCGCGACGGGCGAACCCGCCGAGGGTTATCCGTGGAGGTGGTCCATCCATCAGTGGATCCCAGGCGAGAACCCGATCGAGGGTCGTCTCACCGAGCCCGAACTCTTGGCACGTGATCTGGCGGAGTTCGTCAAGGCCATGCGCGGGGTCGGCATCGAGGGCGGGCCGGGTGCCGCCCGAGGAGGACCCCTGGCGACCGTCGACGCGGAGACGCGCACCGCGATCGAGGAGTTGCGCCACACCGACGAGCCGTTCGATGCCGACGCGGCCACGGCCGCTTGGCAGGATGCGCTCGCCGCGCCGCCATGGACCGCACGGCCCTGCTGGCTGCACTCCGACCTCATGCCCAGCAACCTGCTCGTCGTCCGAGGCAGGCTCGTCGCGGTCCTGGATTTCGGCACTCTCGGGGTCGGGGACCCCGCCTGCGACCTGATCCCCGCATGGAACCTGCTGCCGGCCATGGCCAGGGACGTGTTCCGAGACGCCGTGGACGTCGACGACGCGACCTGGACGCGCGGCCGCGGTTGGGCCCTGTCCATGGCCCTCGTCCAGCTTCCGTACTACCGGGACACTAACCCGGTCATTTCCGCCAACGCCCGCCACGTCCTCCGGGAGGTCCTTGCCCCGTATTGCCCTGCCCAATAGGCCTGGGTGTCCTCCTTCCTTATGCCGATGGGGCGGTTCGGCACTGTCGGGGCGCCGGAACCTTCTGCAGCAGCCCGACCGTCGAGGTGCCCGAGCCGGCCCAGGGCTACCGGCGGACCATCCAGAACCGCGACCGCCGGCCGCCGCGGGCAAGGTGTGCGGCGTTGGACGGCCTAGCGAGGAGTCAGGAAACTTACGAAGGGGAATCGCCGTATGCGTACCCACAAGCTCGGCCGGACCACGGTCGACGTCACGGAGCTCGGATTCGGAGGCGGCCCGCTGGGCGGCCTGTTCGCCCCGCTGGACGATGCCACCGCGGCACAGGCGCTGGCTTCGGCCTGGGATGCGGGGATCCGCTACTTCGATACCTCGCCGCACTACGGCATCGGCCACTCCGAACGCCGCATCGGTGACCTGCTGCGCGGAAAGCCGCGGTCGCAGTTCACGCTGTCGACGAAGGTCGGCCGACTGCTGGTGCCTCAGGATCCGGGCGGACGCATGGACCTGGACGAAGGGTTCGCCGTTCCGGCTACCCACCGCCGGGTGTGGGACTTCTCCCGGGACGGCATCCGGCGCAGCCTCGAGGACTCCCTCGCCCGCATCGGCGTCGACCGGATCGATGTGCTGTTTCTGCACGATGCCGAGGAGCACTTCGAGGCCGCGCTGCGCGAGGGCTACCCGGCGCTGGCCGAGTTGCGCGCCGAGGGCGTAGTCGGCGCGATCGGCGCGGGCATGTACCACTCGGGCAAGCTGGCCCGCCTGGTGCGGGAGACCGATGTGGACGTGGTGATGCTCTCCGGCCGCTATACGCTGCTGAACCACAGCGCCCTGGAGGACCTGTTGCCCGCCTGCGCCGAGCGTGGGGTCGCGGTCCTGGCGGCCTCTGTCTTCAACTCCGGCCTGTTGGCGACCGGCCGACCCGCGCCCGGCGCCCGCTTCGACTATGCCCCCGCCGCGCCGGAGATGCTGCGGCGGGTGCACCGGATCGCCGACATCTGCGAGGCTCACAGAGTGACCGTTCCACAGGTGGCCATGGCCTTCCCGCTGCTGCACCCCGTCATCGCCGGCATCGTGGTGGGCATGCGCAGCACGGACGAGGTAGGAAGCGACGTCGCCGCGTTCGGCGCGCAGATCCCGGCGCAGGTTTGGTCCGACCTGCGCGCGGAGAACCTGCTGGACGAGCGCGCCCCGACCGCGACCACGCAGTGAAGGGCTGACCCCGCACGGCACCGTGGTCGGCGACCGCGTTCTTGAATCCCGCGCCCACCCACGCGGTGCGCACGCCCGGGTTGCGGATGGCGCGGACGGCCACGAGGAGTCCCGCACCGGAGCATGTGCGAGGGGGCCGCCATACGCACACGCCTCCCCTTGCCGGTCGATTGAACGGTGCCGGTCCTCACTCCTGGGGTTGATCCTGAAGATCAGCAGCATTGGCGATGTCCGTCCGGTGGGCCCCGCAGATATCTGGACGGTGTTCGCGTTCATCGATCCAGAGGAACTCCGCCATGAATCGCTTCCTTTCCCCTATCGCCGTGGGTGTCGCGGCTTCGGCCATCGCCGCGGGCCTGACCGTCTCGGCCGCGCCGGTGCGCGCCGCCCCGAAGCAGGACGGAAAATCTCCCGCTCAGGCTCAGCCGGCCTCCTGGAGGGGGCAGTTCGTCTCGTCGGTCCATTTGCGCGGCTTCACTGCCGGGCAATTGCGGGAATGGTTGGCAAGCGACGGTTTCGACACCGGTACGGTCCGCTATGGCGTGGACGCTTACCGGGTCGTCTACCGCACGGTCGACGTGCGCGACCGGCCGACCACCGCCAGCGGCCTGCTCGTCCTGCCCCGCAACGGTGAGCGGCGCCTGGCCACCGTCTCCTACGGCCACGGCACGAACATCAACAAGGCCGAGGCTCCGTCCATGTTGGGGAACGTGTGGACCGGGGCGCCCGCGGCCACATTCGCCGCCGGAGGCTTCGCCGCCGTCGCCCCCGACTACCTAGGCATGGGCGTGGGACCCGGCGCGCCCCCGTGGAAGCACGTCCCGTCGGAGACGACCGCCTCGCTCGACCTGTTGCGCGCGGCCCGCCGGTTCGTCCCGCGGCACGGGAGGACCCTGGAACGGGACGTCATGGTCACGGGCTTCTCCCAGGGGGCGTCGGCGGCGCTCGGGCTGGCCAGGGTGCTCCAGGACGATGGCTGGTTCCGGCTGCGCGCGATCGCCCCGATCTCCGGTGCCTACGACTTCCGAGGGGCCGAACTGCCGGCACTGGTGAGCCAGGAAGAGCCCCCTCAGATCAACCCTAAGGCGGCCGTCGTCTACTCCTCGTACCTGCTGACGTCCTGGAACCGGATCCACGGTCTGTACGACGACCCCTCAGAGATCTTCGAGGCCCCCTACGACGCGCGCGTCGAGGGATTCTTCGACGGCACCACCCCCGCCCAGGACGTCGTCGAAGGCCTGCCCGACACACTGGACGAACTGCTCACCGAGGACGGGCTGGAGATGCTGCGCAACCCGCAGGGGCGGTTCGCGGAGGCGCTGCGGCAGGACGAGGTCTGCACCGGGTGGGTCCCGCGCGTTCCGATGCGTCTCTACAAGATCAGCGGCGATGAGGAGGCCGTGACCGCCAACACCGACCACTGCCACGCCGCGTTCGCCGCGTCCGGCAGGGACGTGCCCGTGGTGGACGTGGGCGAGGCGACCTACGAGGGCTCGCGCCACCTGGGCTCCAACCTGGCCGGAACCGCTCTCGTCGCGCGCTGGTTCGCGGCACTGCGCTAGGGTCGATCATCGCGCCGGCGCGTTGTCGCCGGATCGGCCGGTCCCCAGGCACCACCGCCGGACAGGAGAGCGCGGACCCGGCCGGGTGTGCGGCCGAGCTCGTCGCGCATCACGCGCGTGAGGTGGGCCTGGTCGCTGAAGCCGAGGTCGGCGGCCAGCGAGGCGAGGTCGGTCTCCCCCTGCTCGATCCGTTCCAGCGCGTGGCTGACGCGCACCCGGTTGCGGTAGCGGCTCACCGGTACGCCCACGTGGTGGCGGAACGTACGGCTCAGATGGGACGGGGAGACCTCCAGGGCCTGGGCCAGCTCCACCAGGCCCGCGCTCTCCGGGCCTCCGGCGAGGATGGCCTCGCGGGCCAGGGCGGCCAGGTCCTCGCGTCCCGGCGCCGGCCCGGCGTCCGGCCGTTCGCGCAGGGCCAGCCGCAGGAGGGCGGCGACGGCCTCGGCGGCGGCGAACGCCGGGTCCGGGAGGGCGCGCAGGAGCGCCCGGTGGGCCAGTTCGAGCCGCGCGTCCACGCGTACGGCCGGGGAGCGGACGGCGTCGATCACGTCCGTCAGGGCGTCGCTGGTGAACGTGACGGAGGTGCACGCGTCCCCACCCGCCGGATGGGCGAAGCGCGTCTCCTCCCCGGGGCGCTGTATGTAGCCCGTGGTGGGGTCGGCCGTCACCCGGTGCCCCTGCGAGTCCAGCCGGAACAGGCCCCGCCGTACGAGCACGATCTCGGCACCGGACGACGTCTCCGGCGCGGACCAGTGGGCGCGGTCGTCGGCGCACTCGACGGCGCGGACTGTGAAGTACGGCGTCTCGACCACCCCGCCGATGGTGCGCATGATCCGACCTTAAGCGGCGTTCCCGGCATCTTCGGCGTCGCGTCCGCATATTCCTTCAAGACCCGGCGGGCCCGCCCGGCGGATGCTCGGGGCATGCTCACCTCGAATCCGCCGGCGCCGCCGGCCGCCCGCCGTGGCGCGATGCTGGCGGTCCTGCTCACGGGGCAGGTCATGGCGTCCATGGACGGTTCCATCGTCTCGGTGTCCGCGCAGGCCATCCGCGAGGACCTGCACGCCGGCGGCGCGGCGGTCCAGCTGATCGTGTCGGGCTACCTGCTGACGACCGGTGTGCTGCTGGTCACCTGCGCCCGGATCGGCGACGTCGTCGGGCAGCGGCGCGCCTTCCTGGTGGGGCTGGGCTGGTTCACCGGGGCGTCGCTGCTGTGCGGGCTGGCCCCGAACGTGCCCGCGCTGGTGGCCGCGCGCGTCGCCCAGGCCGTCGGGGCGGCGCTGATGACGCCCCAGGTCTTCGCGCTCATCCAGCTCCACTTCGGCGGGGACGCGCGCAGGCGGGCGATCGGGCTCTACGGCATGGTGCTCGCCCTCGGCGTCGCGCTGGGGCAGGTGGTCGGGGGCGTCCTGGTCAGCGCCGACCTCTTCGGCCTCTCCTGGCGGCCGGTCTTCCTGGTCAACCTCCCGATCGGCGCGGTCCTCCTGGCGCTGGGCCCGCGGGTCCTGCCGGACGTCCGGACAGGCGGGAACGCGCGCCTCGATCCGCTCGGGGTGGTGATCCTGACCGTGGCGATGACCGCGTTCACGCTTCCGCTGATATTCGGGCGGGAGTTCGGCAGGCCCGGGTGGGCGCTGCTGTCGCTCGCGTCCGGCGCCGTGCTGCTCCTGGCGTTCGCCCGCTACGAGACGCGGGCCCGTGACCCGCTGCTGGACCCGGCTGTGCTGCGGCCCGGCGGGGTGAAACCGGGACTGGCGGCCTGCTGGATCGTGATGGGCTGCTACACGGTCCTTCTCCTGGTCCTGACCCTGCACATGCAGTCCGCGCTGGGGTTCTCCGCGCTCCAGGCGGGGCTGGCGTTCGTTCCGTACACCCTCGGCTTCGCCGCGCTCAGCCTGACCTGGACCCGCTACCCGCGCCGCCTGCGCGACGCCCTGCCGGTGGCGGGGCCGATCGTGTTCGCCGTCGCGGCGACCACACTGGTGCTCCTCTTCCGCGCGCGGTGGAGCGCGTACGGTTCCGCGCCGCTGCTGCTGGTCGCCGGGGCCGGGCACGCCGCCGGGTACAACCCGCTGATCGCGCGGATCGCGTCCCTGGTGGAACCGCGGCTCGCCGCGTCGATGTCGGCGCTCAACTCCACCGGCCCGATGCTCGCCGGGGTGACCGCCGTCGCCGGGCTCGGCAGCGTCTACTTCGCGGCCCCCACGTCCGCCGGCGGCCTGCTGCGCGCCACCCTCGCGGTGGCCGTCCTCCTCACACTGGGAGCCACCTGCGCCGCCCGCGTCCCCCCTTCGCAACGATCCTCTTAAGGCATGACACCTCGGCGCTGCCCCAGAAAGAACGCCGCGGCAGGAGACCGAGACCAGGCGAACCCTGGCCGCAGCGGAGCTGGCTCAACGACCGGGAGGCCGAACTGGCGGCCCGGCTCGCCGCCCGTTACCACGCGCGTTCCGGCGACTGGGCGGTGATCCTCCCCTACTCCGCGCAGATCGGGCTGGTCTCCGAACTGCTGGCGGGGGAGATCGGCGACGAGGACGTGATCGCCCGTCGCGTCGCCACTGTCGACTCGTTCCAGGGCGGCGAACACGACACGATCATCTTCGGCTTCACGGTCAGCACCCCCTCCGGTCACATCGGGTTTCTGAGGGAGGTCCGCCGCTCGAACGTGGCGTTCTCCCGCGCCCGGCAGCGGCTGATCCTCATCGGTGATCTCAGCACGCTGCTCAATGCGGGCGACCCGCTCTTCCGCGGCATGGTCGACAACTTGCACGAGCACATCCGGCGACGCAGAGACCTCCGCGCTTACCGCGACGTCATGGGCACTCTCGGGGAGGACACGTGAGCAGGAACGACGGCCCGCTTTACGCCCAGACCCGCGCGTTGGAACACGCGGCGAGCCTCCCGGCGTCCGGCCCCTCCGCGTCCACTCCCTCGCGTTCCCCCTGCACGCCGCCGAGCTGGACGCCACGATCGAGGAACGCGGCCCGTTCGACCTGCTCGACCGGTACGTCGACCTGGCCATCGCCGACGCGCGCTTCACCACCGCCCCGGAGGTCGCCGCGTTCCTGGGCGTCTCCGAGCGCATGGTTGACCGGGTCCTACAGTTCCTGCACGGCATCGGTCACGTCCAGGCGAACGGCGGCAGTCTGGCCCTAACACCACGCGGCTTCCGGGCGGTCCGCGACGACCGCCGCTACGTCGAGAAGCGCGAGAAGCTCCGGATCTTCTTCGACGGCGTCCGCTGCGGCCCGCTACGCACGGCCCACTACGCGCCCGGCGTCCGCATCCTCGACCGTGACGCCGCCCACGCCCAGCGCACCTTCCGCCTGCTCCAACACGGCGGACCCTTCCAACCGGGCGCCGTCGACGACCTGGCCCGGCGTCCCGACCGTGGCGACTACGACCTGCCCGACGAGCTACTGAACCTCGAAGTTTCGAGCGTCGACCAGGCATTCCGCTGGATGCGCCAGCGCGACATCACCCCAGACGCGATCGTGTGGCAGGACCATGACAGCCCCCGGCTTAACCTGTCCCCGTCCCGGTACACCGACAAGGAGCGCCGCTCGAAGAACACGTTCTCCCTGAGCATGCTCGGCGCGTACGTCGCTCCCCGCAGCCACGTCCTCCAGCTGTGGTGCGACGACTCCGCAACCCGCCGCACTCGTGACCAGCTCACAGTGTTCCTGGAACGCGTGTCCAGCCAGCTCGAACTCCCCTCGCCCCTCACCGAGGAGACCCTCCAGCGCCACGCCCGCAAGGTCGGCTACGGCCCCATCAACCTGAAGGGCTGATCGCCATCCAGTTCGACGACCACTGCGCGCTGTACGACACCGCCCTGCTCTATCAGGCCCTGATATCGGGGGGCATCGCTACCGGTCAGGCCTTCCCCACCAGATGCCCCCACCCGGACCGGATGAAGTCGGTACACAGCACTCGAACTCGTCGAACTCGTCATCGCTGACATCTACACCTCACAGGACCCATGGGGACGCTCAGCGCGACGAGGCGCTGCTCGATGCAATGAAGGGGCCCGGCAGGGCTCCGCCTGCAGCCAGTGATCACTCCAAGCCGCAGTAGGGACAGAAGAAGCAACTGCCACGAATGCCAAGAACCACTAGATATATACGCCATATCTGACATAATGATCGACTGTGGGTCACGAACTTCCTCAGCCCGTTGGGATGCAGCGCGAAGTCGTCTACATGAAGGACCATGGCCACCTCGTGGTTCTTGGGACAGCCGGCAGCGGCAAGACCACCATGGCGATCCACCGAGCCGTCTACCTAGCCTCTGTAGCGCCGCAGAGCAAGGGAAGAACCCTTCTGGTCACCTTCAACCGGGCCCTCGCCACCTACCTCAGAGCCGGCGCGAAGGTGCCAGGGCTGACGGTTGAAAATTTCCACACCTTCGCGCGGGGGTATCTTGGTTTTCGAGGTCTACTGCGTGGGCGGCAGATCTGCGAAGCCGCTTCCTTCCTCCCCACCGCCTTGAACGAAGTTCGGCGGCGCAACCCGGACCAGCCGTTGCTAAGAAGGAGCCCGCGGTTTTTCGAAGACGAACTCCATTGGATCACAGGCCATGGGGCGAACGACCTCGACACGTACAATAGGACAGCACGGGTCGGCCGTCTACGCCCCCTGTCGCAAGCAGATAAGGCTCTCGTTTTTCAGATTCGTGACGTCTACCACCAGCTACGCCAGCAGCAAGGGTACCGGTACGACTGGGACGACCTTGCGTCGGCAGTGCACCAAGAGCTGACTCAGGACAATGGTCCACGCCTATACAAGCACATCGTAGTGGATGAGGGCCAGGACTTTACACCGGAGATGATACGTGCACTGGCCGCCGCGGTTCCACCAGACGGCTCATTGACCTTCTTCGGTGATTACGCGCAGCAAATGTACGGCAGCCGTATGTCCTGGAGAAGCCTTGGGCTACAAGTCTCCCGCCCCGTGGAGTTCCAACACAACTACCGTAACACCCAGCAGATCGCCCGTCTCGCCGTGGCCATGTCGGAGATGCCACACTTTCGCGACGACGTGGATTTGGTCGTACCCAAGGCTCCCCGTGCAGACGGCCCCAAGCCGACCGTCTGGGTACACAGTTCCCCAACGGCCCAATTGCGTGCCGCCGCTAAGTGGGCTCGCGATCTCAGGTCCAGCCATCGAGTAGCGATCCTCTTGCGCACTCGCGACGAAGAAAAGAAGCTGAGCAAACTATTGGGCGAACCTGCAACCCGACTACATAAGAACATGGCTGGTTGGCCGACCGGATCCGGCGTATTCTATGGGACCTACCACGCGGCAAAGGGGCTTGAGTTCGACGCCGTCCTACTCCCCTGGTGCGATGCCGATCAGCTACCGCATCCCACCGAAGTCGAGGGGCACGGCCAGCAGGAAGCCTCAGCACGAGAGGCGCGCCTTCTCTACGTTGCCGTGACGAGAGCCAGAACCAACCTCATTCTGCTGCACTCGAGCAAGCTCACGACTCTCCTGCCCCAGGAAACCTCAGACCTGTACGAGAGGGTGGGGGCGTGATCAACCCCATCGAGGAGGATGTTCGTCGGCGCGGCATTACTAGACTGTGCCACTTCACCAAGTCATCGAATCTTGCGCATATCATTGGCGCAGGCGAGATCCGTAGTGTGACCCAGCTCGAGCGCGAGGTGGAGGGCTTCCGTCCCACAGACACCCAGCGCAGAGACGGGCACCCCGACCGCATCTGCTGCACCATCGAGTACCCGAACACTTGGTATCTCGACAAGGTACGCGGAGAGGACCCCAACTTTCTCGACTGGGTCATTCTCACTATCGATCCATGGCCCCTATGGCACGATCAGACAAAGTTCAGCCCTAGCAACGCCGCACGCGCAAACGGGGCAGTCATTCGGCCAGGGCTGGCCGGCTACCAAGCCATGTTCGCTCCGGTGGTGCACGGCCAGCGAGAGTTCCGTAGGCTGCCGGGCCATCCTCCGTGGTGGCCGACAGATGACCAAGCAGAAGTGCTCGTGGCCGTACCTATCCCATGTTCCAGCATCCGCAGCATCATCGTCCGAGATCACGGTCAAGCCAGCCGGGAGGTTGCGCGAGCCTCACACAACCGACAGGTTAGCCAGCTTCCGCCCATCGCTGTGGCTCCGACTCTGTTCGACAAGGGGCAGCTGAGCAGCTCCGTCCGTCGAGGCCACCAACCACCTGAGTTCGCCGCTAACCCTCTGGCAGAGTGATGTCGTGGAGAGAATCGCCATGAACGAGGTCGCCTCGCGAGCACGGGCTGTCTTCGTGGCCAGCGCAGTGGGAGATGCTCTCGGCTGGCCCCACGAGCGTCGCGACCGGGTCTTGGACACGGCGCCGAGCGCAGACGGTATGGGCCCTGGGATTTTCTTCTCCTGGACCAGGAAGGCCGGCAGCCGTTTCCAGCCGGTGTACGAGGAGATCAGCGCGGGCGAGTACAGTGATGACACCCAGCTGATAATTGCTACTGCGCGCGCTCGACTCACACCCGATGGCCATTGGGTAAAGCAGTTGACGGACATTGAATTGCCCTTCTTCCTGCAGTATGAACGCGGGGCCGGGGCTTCTGTAAAACGCTCATGTCGTGCCTGGACACGAAGAACAGCCCCTTGGGTGGCATCAAAAGACGACCCAGCAAAATACTTCGCAGCTGGAGCGAACGGCGTTGCGATGCGTATCGCTCCCCACGTGCTCCTTCATCACGCGGACGACAACTTCGGGTTGCTGGCTTCCGACGTTACACGAGACGCGATCCTAACTCATGGTCATCCTCGTGCACTTGTGGGAGCACTCGCGTACGCCTATGCCCTGTGGATGAGCCTGCGACAGGCCCCCTCAATTCGCTACGGCTGGCTAATCGAAACTCTACTGGCAGACGCCAAATCATGGTCTGCTCTGCATGAAGCTGTGCTAGACACACACTGGCTTCGACTAGCCGATCAGCATCATGCTGGCGACTACCGAGGAGCCTGGGCGAAATCAGTCGAAGAAGTAATCCGGATGCTGGAGCAGGCCACTGAGGCCCTGGCGCTCGGTGCGGTCGGGACTCCCAGATCTTTCGCTAATAGAATTGGCGGAACTGCGACGAAGACCAACGGGTCCGGGACTATTACTGCCGTTCTTGCAGCCTTCTTGGCTGCCTGGGGCTCAGCAGATCCACTGCGAGCTCTTCAAACAGCAGCAACACTAAAAGGCGCTGACACCGACACGCTTGCGTCAATGACCGGCGGATTGCTTGGGGCAGCACTGGGCGGCGACTGGATCAACTCAGCAGCTCGAGAGGTTCAAGATGCAATACTGTTGCAACGCCTGGCAACCGAACTAGTCGACTCAGACCACAGAAGCAAAAACCAAATGTCGTTGCCACTCGAGTTTTCGAGACCAACAACTACCGAACTCACCAAGGCCGTTCCCGAGCTAAGAGCTGGGCAGGACATCACACTACCCAACGGGTGCAGGGCGCAAGTAGGGGACATCGTTCAGCTCCGGGCCAAGGCGCACTCTGTGCAACGTCTTCGAGTTCAAACCGAGGATGGCCAAACCCTCTACTTCATACATACGGATTCTCAGCAGAATAGGGCTGCCTCTACAGCATCGCCTCATATCCCGCCACCATCACAGAGAGAGACTATTCCAGCAATACTAGAACCTACTCTCAATTCGAGAGATCTCACTTCTGAACTAGCCGGCATCGAGATTCAAGCTGCAAACTTGCATAAGACCAGATTCACCCTGGAGCGAATCATTGGAGTCCGACCACTCGAATCCGGCGACGGATGGGTACGCTATCGCGGCCTCTTCGTGGCTCAAGGAACATCGAGACAATCGATCGATCCCTCCGTTGTCCGCATACGAATTCGAAGCCGCCATTTCGATGCGATCGAATCGCGTGCCGTTGCAGCAGGGCTAACACCACGGAGACTTCCGCGCAATGAGGAAGAAGCTTTCGAGATCAAGATCGCCCCTGGCGTGCTCGCGCTTGTAACTCGTCAGCAGCACGACGTCCCTCCAATCATAAAGTAAGCGCAATGCCCCTCCGGGCAGAGTACGAGCACGCTTTCTTTACGCCCCAGCTCACAGAGTCGTACGTGGTCGCAATGTTCGCTCGGGGGCAGCGGCATGGGGCGGCACCCATCTGGTGTTGGATGCGGACAAGGTGGTAGCATTTTGATAGCGAGAACACTGATCTTGATACAAGAGCAGCGGACTCCTAATCTGCGGGTTCGAGGTTCAAGACCCTGACGGCGCATCTGCTCCGAGCTGGACATTCGCACTTATATCGCGAAGGCTCATCGCATTTATGGGCCGTTTACCTGGTCGCGCTGCTCCATGTTCGCTCGCCGGACACCAGCCCAGACACCGGCACCGCCAATAGGCGTACCAGCGGCCGCTTTCGCCAGCGCCTGTCGTGGCCTATGCGCCGCGAAATGCGGGCCCGCGCCAGTCAGTCCGTACACCGCATAACCAGCCCGGACGTTCTTCACCTGTCCCATTGGCAACCAGCCGAGGAAGCGCTGTGGCCGTTCCTCTCAGGCAAGCAAGGGCCGGCGCGGCGGAGGTCGCTACAGCGACCACCAGCCCTGCCTCAGGGGCCTACGTGTAGGTAGGGGGCCCAGAAGATGGGGAAGTCGGGGCGGCGGGCGCGGAGGGATCGGACGGCCAGGTGGAGGGCGGTGGCGGCGGCCGTGGGGTCTGGGGGGCTGGTTCCGCCGGCGGTGAGGACGGTGTAGAACTCGGCGGCGACCGCGGGGGCGTGTATGTCGCTGATGGGCCAGAGCGTGCCGATGACGTGCGGGAAACCGGCGAGTTGAAGGCTCGCGGCGATGTTGATCGCCTCGTCCGCCAGGACGGTGCCGCCGCGGGAGGTCTCGCAGCCGCTGAGGAAGGCCAGTTCGGCCTGGTCGAGCCGGTGTGCGGCCAGTTCCCTGACCAGCAGCGGGCGGTCGTGCAGGAGGAGCCGCGCCTGTGCGGGTTCGGCGATCTCCTGGACGGCGTGGCAGGCGAGATGCGCCCAGCCGTTCTCGGTCAGGGCGGCCATCACCTGGTCGTGGGTGGCGTCGCCGTCGCGGAGTTCGACGACGTCGGGGAAATGCTCGGTCACCGCCTGGATCTCGCGGGGCACTCCCATCAGCGGGGACGCTCCCGGGGTTTCGGCGAGGCCGACGAGCGTCATCCGGCGCGCGGTGCGAGGGCCTCGGGCCCGGTCACGGGCGGTGATGAGTGCGCGCAGGGTCGGGGTGTAGCTGGAGATGACCCGGTCGAGGGCCTGTCCGGCGGCGTGCAGCGGCAGCAGGGTGAGCGGGCCGGTCGGGCACCACCAGATCCGGTGGGACGGCCCCAGCGCCTCCAGCACTGGACCGGTGACGTTCGACCAGAGCCAGTCCAGGCAGGTCTGGATGCCGGTGAGGTCCTGGGTGTCCAACGCTTCGGCGAAGGCGTCCGCTTGTGTCTGCGCCTCTTCAGCGGTCGTGGCCAGCGGGAGGACGTCGACACCGTCGGTGGTCACCAGCAGGGCGTCACAGCGGTAGCGGCTGACGTTGAGGATCGCGATCGGCCCGTCCTCGGCCGCTGCGAGGAGGCTCCGGCTGCTCGGCGGACGTAGGAAATCCTCGAATCCGGGAAGTTCGCGGATCTCCGCGAGGGTCTCGCGGCGGCGTCGAGCCAGGACGGGCCGTTCGTCCAGGCGGTGCGGCGCGTCGGGGCCTTCGGTGAGGTCCAGGCGCTCGGCGGCCTCCTGCGCGTGATGGATCTCGGCCAGCCTGTCCGCCAATGCCGGCGCCGTCGCACGGAGGAGATCGAGTGAGGTGTGGCTGTCCATCGCTTGGCCGAGCAGGACGCCTCGTCCCTGTTCGAGGAGTTCGAGAGCGGTGGCCGGATCACCGGCCTGGAGCGCGGCCGCCGCGGCGTCCCGCCCGAGTCCTTCGAATTCCTGGAGTATCCGTTCCTGGTCGGCGCGTCCGAGGCCGCGCCATGCCGCCTCGTCCAGTGCGGCCACGGCGGCGCCGAAGCCCGCGGCCGCGTCGGCGGGGGCGTCGTCCTCCATCGCGAACTCGCCCCAGCGCTGGCCGACCGTCGCCCGCCAGCTCGCCGACGCGGACTCCTCCTCGGCGGCCTGCCGGTAACGCAGCAGGCTTTCCGCACGCGCGCGCTCGTCACCGGACAGCTGCCATTGGTCACGGAGGGTTTCGGCGAGGTAGTAGAGGGCTACCGAGCGGGTCGCTCCGTCGGTGCCGGTTTGGTTGACGGCGGCCCGCATCGTCCGAAGTGCCCGGGTGAGGGCCCGTGGTTCGCCGGTCAACTGGTAGCGCAGGCGCAGGGCTTGGCCCAGCCGGCTGTGGACGGCCGAGGCCCCCGGCAGGTCCTCCTTGGCCGCCTCGGAGAGCAGTTCGATGGCCTCGTCGAGTTCTGGAGTGTCGGAGGACTGGGCCCGGTGCGCGCCCAGAAGACCGAGGAAGCGGCTCCGGCGCGGCCGTTCGTCGAACAGGTCCGTGAGGAGCTCGGCCATCGCCCGTACGGAGGCGCGACCGGTCATCGCGCGGTCGAGGAGCGCCCCGGCCAGGTTGACGGTGGCGTTGCGGTGGAAGGACGATCCCGGCTGGGCCGCCGCCCTGACCGTCCTGAACAGGTCGATGGCCTCGGCCGGGTCGGCTCCGCTCAGCTCCAGGGTGCGTCCGAGGCTGTTGAGCACATGCGGCCGCTGGAGGTTGCCCGGATCGATGGTCTCGGCGGCTTCGCGGTGGTGGCGAACGGCCTCGGCCAAGGCCCCTGACTGCCCCGTGACCTGGTATCTGGTCGCGAGGACTTCGCCCAGAGACGCCAGATAGCCCGGCCGGAACGGGCTGCCGTCCGGGACCGCGGCGACGGCGGCGCGCAGCGCGGCCGCGGCGGCTTCGGTGTCCTCCGTACGGTGCAGGGCCTCGTACCTGGCCTGCAGCGCGGAGCCGAGGTTGACCAGATAGAGGCCGTAGTTGACGTGGTCGGGGGCGGTCCGGTCGACGGCGGCCTGGTGGTGGGCGATGGATTCGTCCAGCTCCTCCAGCCGTCCGGTCACCTCGTAGCGGTAGCTGAGGGCGGCACCGAGCCCCGTGATCGCCATGGCCACCTCGGGGTGCTCGGGCGCCAAGGCGATGGCCTGCCGGTAGGCGGCGACCGCCTCGTCGAGTACCGCCAGGCCCCCGCCGAGCCGGAACTTCAGGACAAGGCTGTTGCCGAGGTCGGAATAGACCATTCCATAGATGTCGCTGCCCGGCCGGGCCAGTGGGCACGCGCGGCGCAGGGCGTCGACCATCTCGTCGAGATCGTCGGTGGTGCCGGTCATCTCCATGCGCAGGCCCAGAACCGCCCCCAGCCCGCTCAGGATCTCCGGCAGGCTCGGCGAGTCGTCGGGAAGCGCGGACAGCGCCTGCCTGAACATCTCCACCGCGTCGTGCGCCCGCTGGACCTCTCCGGCTCGGCGGACGTCCTCGATCAATACGCTGCTGTTCATGGCCAGCAGCCGGGCTTCGCCCTCCCGGCCGGTGCCGAACATCGAGGCGAGGTCGTCCGGCAGGTCCGCCAGAAGGTCGAAGCCCTCCTGGGGGATCTCCGGGACCTCTCCCATCGCGAGCATGAAGCCGACCAGCACTTGGACCTGGCGTTTGACCGGTTCGGATGCCGCCGGGTAGCGCTGCCGAATGGTCTCCAGTACGGCGTTCAGCTCGGCTCTGCGCGCGGGGTCCGCGACTTCGGCGAACAGCGCGCTGGCGTACCGGGCGAGCCGCCAGGTGTAGCGGTCGGTGCCCGGGTCGGTGGTCTCTACCGCTTCTTTCAGCACCTCGAGCCCGCGGACCAGGTCGGCCCGGTCGCCTGTCTCCATGAACGCCAGATG
Source organism: Spirillospora sp. NPDC029432 (assembly GCF_040703975.1). Taxonomy (NCBI): domain Bacteria; kingdom Bacillati; phylum Actinomycetota; class Actinomycetes; order Streptosporangiales; family Thermomonosporaceae; genus Spirillospora; species Spirillospora sp. NPDC029432. Next base: position 105,469 of record NZ_JBEZWH010000004.1, on the reverse strand, counting down.
CAGCGCCCACCCGTAGTTGGTCAGCACCAGCGACCGGTCCTCAAGAGGGCCGCGCAGCGACTCTTCGAACAGGGCCTGAGCTTCCTCGCGCCGCTTCACGTGCCACAGGATGGGCGCGAGCTGGGCCTGCGCCTCGGCCAGCCCGGGCCGCCCGGCGAGCGCGGCGACGGCCCGGCGATGCCAGTCGATGGCCTCCTCGATGTCGGCCCGGCGGCTGTAGGCGTCGTGACGCATGCTCAGCGCGTTCCCGAGGCCGCTGAACAGCTCCGGCGTGGGTTCGCGGGCCACGAGACGACGCAGACCGGCGATGCCCTCCTCCAGGTCCTGGAGGTTGCCGGTCATCTGGTAGCGGTCGATCTGTTCCAAGGGGTTCAACGGTTCCTCCGCCATCTGACGAAGCCGAATGCGGTGAGCAGGAAGGCGACCGTTCCCAGCGCCGCGACGATGTAGGGCTTGGCCGCGTCGCCGACGGGCACCTTGTAGTCCAGGGATTGGACCGCGGCCAGCATCATCAGGAGCGTGCCGATCACGGCCGTCTCCAGCACCCCGAACCGGCCCCAGCGCCGTTCGGACGTCTCGGCGCGGGCCTGCAGCCGCTCACGGATCACCAGGTCGGTGATCGCACCGATCTCCCGGGCGCGTTCCCGGGCCGCGTCGGCGTAGCCGAGGTCGTCCTCGATACGGAGGCGGAACCAGTCCGCCAGCGCGAGGTCGTCCTCGAGTGGGGTGGCGCGCATGTTGTACCGGGCGATCTCCACCGTACGGACCATGTCCCGCAACCGGGTCATGGTCCAGATGAGCCCGTCCGGCGCGACCTGGTGGTTCATCAGCTCCCGGTGGGCGGCGAGCAGCCCGTCGTCCTCCAGCGCCGCGACCACCCGGGCGGCCTGGTCGTCGACCCGCTGCCGGGCCTGCCGGAACACCCGTCCCTCGGCGTAGACGCGCAGCTGGAACCGGACCTTGGCCGCATGCATGAGGAAGCGAGCGAGAGGCGACATGCGGTCATCACCGGACGACCACAGCCACGCGTCCAGATCACGTTCGCGCTCGACGTGCGCGACCACCGCGAACACGCGAAGCCGCCGTGCGTCACCATCTCGCAGGCCGGTCTCCCAGAGCGCGAAACGGTCGGCCCGGGTGAAGCGGTACTCGCGCTCCGCTCCTGGCAGCGCGGACAGGACGCCGCGGGTCAGTCTCGGCGTGGGCTGGCCGTGCTCATAGTCGACGAACAGGCGGCATTCGCCGAGCACCCAGTCCAGTTCGCCGGCGCACCCTTCCCACAACTCGGCGAGTTCTCGCCATGTGCCGCCGGTCAGCGCGACGCTCAGGCATCTCACATCGTGAGCGTCGCGGAGCACTGCCTGCCGCAGCGGCTCCTCTGGCGCTTCGCGCACCGACACGGCGCCGTTCGTCTCCACGGTCATGCCGAGCCGGGATCCGAGGGCCGACCACAGGTGGTCAAGACGCTCGGCATGCTCCTGGGCGGCGGGCCCCGACCGTGCGACGAACACATGGACGACCAGTCCGGAACGAGCGGACTCACCCGTCCCCATGCGGACTCTCCAGCCGATGGATCAGCTCGTTGACCCGCTCCCGCAGCTCACCGGGCATCTCGACGGGCTCGGACGCCGGGCCGTCGGCATCGATCTCGACGCGGGTGACGATCCTGGTGTGCCCGGCCAACTCCAGATACCCCAGGACCGTGGCCGGGTCGGCCGCCGAAGCCATCGACTCGACCGCCTCCGCGACCTTCGGCCAGCGGACCGGCGGAAGCCGCCACCCGAGCGCCTCCCGCAGAAGGATCACCGATTCCTCGTGCACGCACCCTCCCAAGGGCCACGGCCAAGCCGCATCGGATGAGGAACGAACGGAGTCGAGGAACCCGGACCAGGTTCCATGTCCGCTTGATGAGACGCCTTCGATCCCTGTGCCGTTCTGGCCGCATTGAGTCACCTATGCGGGTCAGGCATCGCAGGCGTTGACGCGCCGGCGTCCCTGGACGGGTTCGTCGTCGGGCCCGGCTAGGCAGGGGCCGAGCCGGCGGCGTTCGATGCGGTGGCCGCCGGCTCTTCCTTGGTTGGTCTTGCCGAACCCGAGGTCGCCGGCGAGCCGGCCGAGGCCGAGCCCGCCGGGCCCTGGCCGGCGACGCGAAGTCGACCGCGTGGACGCAGACGGCCCGGCGCGTCCGTCCGCGGCTCGTGACCGTTACTCGGGGAAGTCGTCGGGATTCACGTCCGAGGTGCGCGCGTTCCCGCCGACGACCTCCTGAAGGGTGATCCTCCAGGTGCTGTACCGGATGTGGGTGGCCGTCGTGGTGGTGGTGTACTTGAGCGGATCCTCGAACTTCTGGAACGCGCACTCGCGGCCGAACGCCTTGGCCGCGCCGTCCCAGGCGGTGCCGCCGGTGAAGAACACCGTGTACGTGCCGTCCGGAACACCGTTGACCGTGTGCTTCTTACCGTGCCGGACGTAGACCGACATCTTCGGCTTGCCGCCCTTGCTGAGCGTCACCAGCGCGTCGTCCGAGCCGCCGCTGTTGTCGACGGTGAGCCGCCCGTTGCCACCGCCGCCCGACCGGATGAGCGCCCCGTTGGACGGGCGCGACCCCGGCTTCTGTCCGGCGGCCGGCAGTTTGAGCGTCCGCCGCCCGCCCGGCACCTTGGCCTGCACCGCCGCCATGGCGGAGCGGAGCGCGCCCGTACCGTCCGCGTCGCCGATCTTGGCCCGGACCGCCGCCCCGGTGCACAGGTTCCGCGAGCCGACCTCGCCGCCCAGGCCGCCGACCACGCTCTCGAACCGCCCGAGGGCACTGACGAGACCCGTGTGCTCCTGCACGACCTCGGCGGGCGGGGCGACCGGACGGAGCTTGGCGGCGGCCTGGGTCACGGCGGCCTTGACGTCGCCGACGCGCCCCTGCAGACCCTTGTACGCCTTGGCCTTCGCCAGGTCCGCCAGCTCGGTCTCCAGCGGATCGACGGCACTCTTCAGCGTGGCGCCGTACTGCTCCATCGATACCGGCGCCGCGGACGGCGACCCTGCCGCCCGCGAGGCCGGTGCCGTCCCGCCGCCGCTCGCGCCCGAGTCACCCGCGCACGCGCTCAAGCACAGCGCACCCGACACCGTCACGGCGACGCCCGTCGCCCTCCGCCACTTCGTCACAGCCGTATCTTGGGCCGCGCCCGATCAAGGATCAACGCGAATATCCACAGACGGCCTGAAGCGGACGATCAAGTCGGCGATAGAGAGAGTGGCCGCTCTCATGCCCGCGCACCCCGCCGCACGATGTAGGTGCCGGATCCTCACCCGGAGGCGCCGGCTCGGGTGCATCAGCAAGACAGCGACCTCGGCCTCGAAGACGCCGATCACCAGGGCCCCGCGGTCGAAGCCCTTGGCGGTCCAGCGGCACGTCCCAAGTTCCACGACAAGCATGCGCGGGTAGTCCCGGCGGCGCTGCGGAGGTTCGACACCCTCGCGCGGCACGTCGCTCCACTGGAGGCCGACCCAGAACATCGCCGAGGCTCCCGCCGACACCTACTCTCTCCCCTCCTCCCCCGCACAGGCGGGCAGGCACTCCAATCGAAGAGCCGCTGACTTCCTGCTGTGAACAAAAACCCGGTGGGCTTCACCTTCCCGCCCCAGATACAGCAGCGGGCCGCAAGTGGAACCACGCGGACACTAGCCGCAGTGCCGTCCCGCGTTGGAAAACGACACCGCAGCCGCACAACTCGGAGGCTACGGCGAACCGGACTGGTCAGCTGTGCAACTCGTGAACGTGGCACCGCCCGGCGGGCAGTTCCTCGACGGCGCCATCGACTACGTGTTTGTGATGCGTGAACACGATGACCTGGAACCGGTCGGCCATGCTGTCCAGGACACGCAGGGCGGCCTCCGTCCGCTCTTCGTCGAAGGACATCAAGAGGTCGTCGACGACGATCGGGAGAGCGTTGCCGGCCACCGCATGGCGTTCGAGAGTGGCCAGGCGCAACGCCAGGTAGAGCTGGTCGCAGGTACCCTCGCTGAGGGCGGCGGGCACCAGCAGCGTTCCCGCGGACGTTTTGGCGCGAATGCTCGGGCGCTCCTCGTCGGACATCTCGAGCCCGGCATAGTCGCCGCAGGTCAGCTGGGCGAACATCGCGGCGGCCCGGGCCAGGACGGGTTCCTGGTCGCTGTTCCGGTACTCCTCCATGCAGGCGTTGATGGCGATCCTCGCGGCTTCCAGGCGCAGGAACTCCTCGGCGTCATCGGCCAGTCCGGCGCAGATCTGCGCGATCTCGGCTTCGGCACGGGCGGCGGCATCGCCACCGTCGAGACCGTCGAGCACCCCCTGGCGCTCCACTCGCCGTTCGAGCCAGGTGGCTCTGGCCGTCTCCAGCTCCTCGATCCGATCGTTCAGCTCTTCCAGCTCCTCGGCGAGCTCCTCGGTGGACGTCTCCTCCGCCTCTTCGCGGAGCCGATCCAGTTCCCTTCCTTCCGGAAGGGTCTGCCGGATATTCGCGAGGGCGGTGGTCTTCTCCCTGAATGCGCTGGCACGCTCTGCGGCGGCTTCCAGTTCGGCGATCGAGGACAGGCCGAGGCGTCCGGAGAACTCGAGCAAGCGGCTTTCCACCCCGCGCAGATCGGCATCCGCTTTCGCTACTTGCTCGACAAGGCTTGCCCTGTTGGCGAGCAGGGTCTTGCGCTGCTGGGCTCCGTCGCGCTGCTCTTGCAGATCCTGCGCGAGCGTGTCGATGGCATCCGGCCAGCCGGCAACAGACACCGGAACGTCCCGCCCGCAGGCACCGAACGTCTCCTCCAGCAAGACCCTGAACTCGGAGATCCGTTGCTCGCCCTCCTGGAGCTTGTGCTCCATCGCCTCGGCCGCATCGACGTCCGCCGCCACGAGGGAAAGGTCCTCTAGGTCGGTGAGAGCGGCATCGAAGTCGCGGTCGGCGGCGAGGCTCGCGCTGCTCAGGAACCGCTGCCATCGCCCATCGTGGACGGCCAGGGCCTTCTCGGCATCGGCCTTCGCGGATTCTGCTTCTTCGAGCTCTGTTTCCGCGGTCGTCAGGTCGCGCTGTACGGCTGCTCTGTCCTGGGCGATTCGCTGATGTTCGTCAAGGCGTCCGCGTGCCGTCTCCACCATCTCCGCGAACACCGCGGAATCCTGGGCCGCATCGACGGCGGTCGGCGCGTCTTCACCAAGGCGCAGCAGGTGCCGGAGCCTGGCCGTGTGGGCGTTGAGGCGTTCGCGTCGGCCCTGCAGCTCGATGCGGACGTCTTGGAGTTCCTGCGCGCTGGTCTGAAGCCGGTCGAAGGCGTCCAGGGTCTTCGACGCCTGCCCGATGTCGGGTGCCGGAGCCGGATGCCCCTCCCACAGCGCCTCCCAGCGTCGCTGGCCCGACTCCTGCTCGGCGAGGGCCTCGTCCACGGCCGTCTGATGACCGTGGACGGCGGCTTCCAGGTCGGCGATCTCGCGCGAGAGTTCAGCCCGCTTGTTGACGCGCTCCGCATGGCGCAGCATCAGATCGGCGGTGCCGTCGGCTCGCCGGACGGCTTCGCTGAGTGAGTCCAGGACGCTCGGGTCGTCGAGGAACCGCGCGAAGAGGTCGTCGCGCTCACCACGCCGCGCTTGGAGTTCCTCGTGTGTCGGCGGCGCATCGGCGCTCACCAGCCGATCGAGGTCGCGCCGACACGTCGCCAATCGGTGTTGCGCGTCGTCGAGTTCTCTGGCGCGATCGCGGAGACGCTGTTCGAGGTCCTGGAAGTCCCGCTCGGCTCTGGTGGCCCGCTCCTGGTCGGGGAGCCGGAGCTCCAGGACGCCTTCGGGAGTCAGTTCGGGGAGGTCGAGCCGGTTGCGTGCCTGGCGGAACCGGCGGTCCAGCTTCCTCTCATCGGCCTCGGTATCGGCGAGCTTCTCCTCCAGGCCGGTGGGGATCGAGGCGTACGCGTTCTGCAACTGCGAGACGTCCTCGCCCGCCGGGAGGGCGCTGAGCTCCTTGCCGATTCGCTCGTGCTTGTCCCGGCAGCGCTTCACTGCGTCCCGCGCGTGAGTGAGGTCGTCGCGGAGCGTCCGGCCCCGGTCCCGGAGTTCCTGGCCCTCCCCGCGCAGGGCCTCGGGGATCCGGTAGAGCCTCTCGTCGGCCAGCGTCGCGTCCGCATGGACGGTACGGAGCCGCGATGCGGCCCGGGCTCGCCTGCCGGAAGCCTCGCCGGACGCCGAGTCCCGCCGGTCCAGCTCGTCGAGGATCGCCTTGATGCCCTTGGCCAGCCGTTCGATTGCGGCGGTATGCGGGAGGAGGGCTTCGTCCTGCCCCATTCCGGCAAGTTGCCGCTCGGTCTCCTCAAGAAGTCCGCCATGCGTCGAGCGCGCGCCTGTGCGCTCGCTTCGCTGGTTCATCAGTTCGGGGAGTTGCGCGCGGATGTCGTCGGTGGCCACCGGCCCCTGCGCGCTGATCTGCTCGACCTGCTCTTCGAGCTCGCGGAGCCGGGCCAGCGCCGGCAGGTTCTCAAGGAGGTGATGCCTGGCATTCCGTAGCCGCTGCGCGGTACGCAGGTCGGCCTCGGTCTCGGCAAGGCGCCGCTCCGCCTCGGCCGCAGAGTGCTCGGCGTCCCAGTACTGATTGGGGTGGAGCATCGCCTCGCTTTCCTTCTTTCGGACCTCCCTGAGCCGGTCCAGCAAAGCATTGATCGCGGGCCTCTTTCCCCGCGGTAGGAACAGCTCGCCCTGGCGATGATCGATCTTGTTCAGGACGGCGTTGAGGAGCAGGCCCGACCGTGCGGCGGCGAGGAGCTGGGCCATGTCGCCCCCGCCGGAGGCGAGCAGCCGTCCGCCCCTGCGGAGTTCGTCGCTGTTGAGGGCGAACTCGGTGGTGAACGTCTCGCGGTCGACGCCGCCGAGGAAGGGAGCAAGCGCCCCTTGGCCGAGCGGGTCGCCGTTCCCGTCCACGAGGTCGTCCTTGCGCTTCTTCCGGCGGACGATCTCCAGGGCCACCCCGCCGGCCGCCGAGAGCCTGGCGCCCAGCCTCGTGCGGTTCCCATGCCGGAAGGCGTACCGGGAGTGGTGGTCGATGCCGTACAGCAGCTGATCGAAGGCGCTCAGCGCCGTGGACTTGCCCGCTTCGTTGGGGCCGTAGACCACATGGACGCCGGGCTCGCCCAGGCCATCCAGGCTGTGGCCGTCGAAGGCGCCGTAGGCGATGAGGTCAAGGCGTTCGATACGCATCCCGGTCACCGCCCTTCCTGGAACAGGGACTCGACGAGCTGGTAGGCCTCGTCGGCCAGGCGCCGGACCCATGCCGGGTCGCTCGGGGCGATGCCCTCCGGCCCCTTGCTCTCGGCCGGGATCCTTCCGATGAGCGGGTGGCTGGAAAGTTTGGCCAGCAGACCGTCCGGATCGGCGCCGAGCGCGGAGAGGGTGCGGTGCAGGTCGGTCAGGATCCCGGAGGCGCCCTCGCGCGAGTCGCCGCCGTCCTCGCCGGACGTGCGGATCTTGACCTTCTCCAGCCACAGGTTCGGGAACTGACCGGCCGCCGCACGGACTTCGTTGAGAATCCTCTCGCGGTCCCGCCACAGCGTCGTGTGCGCGGACGTCGCACCGCGAAGGGTGACGCGGACGGCGGTCAGCCGTTCCTGCGGGATCTCCTGGAAGCGCGCCTCGACGAGGCTGAGCACCTGGTCGATGTCGTCGCGACCCGTGACGTCGACCACCTCGTGTTCCCAGCGGGCGGTGTCCAGGTCGTGGTGCTCGACCGATGCGACCTGGAGCCGGTCGTCCACGGTAACGACGACGCAGCCCTTCGGACCCGTCTCACGTGCGTGCCGTCCCTGGATGTTGCCGGGGTAAACGATCCACGGCTCCCGGCTGACGATCTCCTGCTTGTGGACGTGGCCGAGCGCCCAGTAGTCGTAGTCCCGCGCCTGGAGATCCGCGACGGTGCAGGGCGCGTACCGCTTGTGCTCGGAGTAGCCGCCCTCCAGGCCCGTGTGCAGCAACCCGACGTTGAACAGCCCGCGGTCTCGTACCGGATAGCCGATGGCGAGGTTGTCCGCGAGGTCCCATCGGGCGAAGCCCTGGCCGTGGACGGCGAGCCCCGCCTTCTCGTCCCGGACGGTCTCGGGCTTCCCCGTCGCGAAGACGTGGACGTTGTCGGGGAGCTTGAGCGTGCGCGTCGTGCGGTTCTTCGCGTCGTGGTTGCCGGACACCATGTAGACGGGGATGCCGGCCTGCTTGAGGACCGACATCTGCTTACTGAAGTAGAGGCCGGTCCGGTAGTCGAGCCAGTCCCCGTCGTACACGTCTCCGGCGAGGAGTACGGCGTCCACGGCCAGGTCGATCGCGAGCCTGACGAGGTTGTCGAGGGCCCTGCGAGTCGCCAGCCGCAGATCGTCCTTCGGAGCCCCTTCGTAACGAGACAGCCCCCGTAGCGGGCTGTCGATGTGAAGATCGGCGGCATGCAGGATCTTCATGTTCTCCCTTTTCGCACGGATGCCGGCGTGCGGCGTCCGGTAGTCCGGTGGCGAGGGGGCTGGAGGAACGCTAGCCCTCTGTGGTGATTCGTCTGCTGAAAGCGACGAAAGAAGTGTGGTGTGACGACCGGGACCGGCCATGAAGCGGTTCCCGCGGTGTACCGGCTACCCACTTCGTTCGGCAGCCGGGCCCGCATTGCGGGGTGCCCCGGCGCTTCGAGGCACCGTGGAAGGCGAGTTCAGGAGGCGGCCTGGGCCCGTGCCGCCTCAGAGAACAGCGGGTTGGTCATCGCGACGATCTTGGGGCGAAAATCGCCCTTCGTGCGCACCAGGCCCGTCGTCTTCTCCTGCGGGGCGAGTGTCGTGGTGGCGATCTGCCCCTCGTACTCACCGAGGGCGGAGCCGCTGTCGTGCTTGGTGTTCTCTTGTTTGCACGCGCCCGCTTGGCAGTGAGTTTGATCGGGTAGGCGCTGCCCCGGTCACAGCCGGCCATGTCGGCCGCTGTGGTCGACCACTGGGGCACCTACCTTGAGGAATGCGAGCGGACCATCGGCCTTCCCCTGACCAGCAAGCTGTTCGGCAGGCTGATCACGGGAATATCCCCCCGTCGACCATGCTGTCCGGGAGCGTCGATGTGCTCACCACGGTCGAGGAGGCTCCGACGAGTCAGGGCCGGGTGACAAGGCAGATGACGCCCGCTCCGAACCTATGCCCGACTGGCAACGAGCAGGCTGGCGGACTTGGATATCACGCGCGGTCGACGGCACCACGCATCGCGACCAAGGCGAGAGACCCATACTGGTCGTACGGATCCTCATCGCGCGACTCTTCGTCCAACGCACAAACTGGATCTCGTCCGTCCAACCTCGGAAGACTCAGAGCCTGTGGGGCGCGAAGATCCGCTTCGTCTACGTGACCTGCGAGTACTCATTGATCAACCCCCTCGTCCGCGGGGCGGCGTTCAGGGCCGCCATGTGCCTGTCGAAGGCCGGTAGACGCTGCGCTCCCGATATCAGTCTCGGCGGCGCCGTCGACCTTGAGCCCGCAGCCAAGTCCGGATAGAGGAAGCCTCCGTATGACTATCCGAGATGAGTCCTGTATCGGCTGAGGCGGTTTCGACTCCTTTACTTACAACGGTCACAAAAGTTGGCCACACTTACGGATGAGGCTCTGGTGCAGCGGCGGTTTCAGGAGGCGGATTTGGAACAGGCCCGGCGGTGGTGGCAAGCGGTTCTCCCAGCTGATTGGACCGTGTTCTCGCTACCCGACGACCTGGTACGGGAGCGCTACACGGCCCTTCTGGCGGCGCTGGAAGAGCTGTCGACCCGGGGCCCCATGTCGAGCCTGGATGAGATCTCCACACAGGTGCGCAGCGTCGGACTGCATGATCCGCTGCCGGAAACCGAACTGCGGGACGCTCTCGACAGGCTCGCGAAGTGGGGGTTCGCGGAACCGTTCCGCGATTACACGGCACCGGTGCGCGACTACCAAGGCGTGATCGTCCGGCAGGAGGCATGGGCACTGACCCGTAAGGGGCGGGGCATCGTGGCCGCGGTCCGGGCAGCCGTCATCGATGCGCGGAGGGCGCTTCAGCTGCCCAGCAGGCTCCTTGACAGCGTCGAGATGACGGTCCGAGGGCTTCTAGACCATCTGGCTGGCGACAACGGCATCCTCCCCATGGACCTGGACGATGTACGAACTCGCATCGACGAGCTTCAGCGCGTCACCGCTGACTTCTACACCGCGCTGGCGCAGATGGTGCAGTCGGACGTCACCGACGACGATCTGTTCGGCGAGAACCGGGACCGGGTCATCGAGGCGTTGCGCCAGTTCCCTCGCGAGTACGGTCGTGCCCTGCGCCGCGTCGAGACCGCGCTGGAGGATCTCTCCACCGCCGGGCACCGCCGGATCGCGGAGGCCGCCGTCGCCCACGCCGGGCTCATCGACGCCCGGGACCAGCAGCACTGGGTCGAGGAACGGGTACGCCGGCTGTCAGACCTGGAGGCATGGTTCGCACCCGACGGCACGGTGCACAGGCTGATCTCTTCGGCGACCGGTGCGGTCTACACCCTGCTGGTCGCCATCGACCGTCGCTATTCGGCCCGGCGCCGCGGCTCCGACCTCGGGGTGGATTTCCATGCGCTGGCGCAGAGCCTGCACCGGCAGCCCTCCGACGAGGAAGCCAGACGCGTCTTCGCCGCGGCATTCGGGGACTGGCCCGCCTGGCACGCGGTGATCGGAACGGCCGAGGAGGACGTCGCGCACGGCACCACGGCCGCGGCCGGCACGGCCCACCACCGCGTCGAGGTGACTCTGCGCGAACACGAGCGGCAAGGCAGAGCCGCCGGCCGCCCCCGCAAGGTCCCGGACACTTCCCACGACCGGGCCGCCGCCGCCGAGGCCGCCGCAGCGGAGGCGCAACGGCGTCGGCGGCTGGCGCGCCTTCTGATCACTGACGGGGAGGTCGGCCTCGACCACTTCGCCGGGCTGGATTCCGAGGCGGCCGAGGTCTTGTTCCGGGCCATCGAGACGGCACTCGCACAGTTCGACCCGGTGACCGGCCGTGGAACGGGACATGCCGACGGCGCGAGTGTCCTCGTCGAGGTGAGGCCGGGCGAGAACGGCCGGACCGTGTCGGTGGACCTGGCGGAGGGCAGGTTGACCGGCCCGGACCTGCGAATCTCCATCACGGCGGCGGAATCCGCGCCGGCCAGGGAGGCCGCCGATGCGGACGGGCGGAACTGGAGCGTCGCGTGAACGGTCCCCTGCTCGATGCGGATCTACGGGAGGCCGCTCGAATCCTGGTCGCGACCGGAAGGCTCCGGGCCGAGACCGCTCCGGAGGCCTATCGCGCGGCCGTCAAGGGCCGTCAGCAGCTCACCGCCTTCTTCCACGAGGAGCTCGCCTGGAACGTGGAGGTCCTCGAGGTGGCCGAGATGGTCCGACTGCACAAGCGGCGGGTCGATGTCCCAGCAGATCGCGGACCGACTCTGGTACGCGGACGAGGCGACGGTCGGCTGGCGTCGAGAGAGGTACTGGTGTGCGTCGCCCTGGTGTGCGAACAACTCTGGCGGCGGTCCCGGATGAGCCTGCGGGAACTCTTGCAGGCGCTGGCCCAGGTCTGCGCGGCTGAAGCGGCCGAAGGCACCCTTCCTCGATTCCAGGTGGTCGCGCCGGACGGTGTAGGAAAGCAGGCCGCACGGGAGAACCGGCGCCAGCTGGTGGACGCGCTCAAGCTGCTGGTGGCGGAAGGAACAGTGGTCGTGGACGCCGACCTCGATCACGCCATGGACGCCGAGGACGGAGACCTGGTCGTCAGCGCATCACGAGATCGCCTGGCCGCCAAGTTCTCCTCCCTGTCCCCCGTGCTGCTCGGCCTGGACAAGCTGCCGCCCGACCGGCATGCGGCCGCCCTGTCGGCAGCGTCACTGCCGGAGCATGAGGCGACCACCGACCCCGCCAGGACACCGACTCTGGAGGACCGCCGCCTACGGCTGGCCCGCAGGCTGGTCGACGATCCGGCGACCGACCCCGCCGACGACCGCACGGAGGGTTCTCCCTATCTGCACACTTTGACCGGACGGGAGCGCGCACTGAACGTCACTGGTTCTCTCGGCTATACGGCGACAGTGCGTCGCGACTGGTGGGAGATCACCGACCCCTCTGGAGTCGGTACGGCGATCGAGTTCCCCAACGGCCGACGCACCGAGAGGCAGGCCGCTCTGGCGCTGCTGGGCGCTCTGTCCGGGCGGGTGGACCGCACGGCGCCTTTGCCGATCTCCGAAGTGGTCGAGGTGATGGAACGGGCCCGGCGGGAGCTCCCCCGATGGGCGGCCGCCTACGCCGAACGGCTGCCCGCCCTCGCCCGTGCGGCAACGGCCGAACTGGCGGCGGTGGGACTCCTGCGGCCGGCACCAGAAGACGTGGACGTCTGGCTGCCCACTCCCGGCGTCCATCTGTGGCGGATCAAGGTACGCCACGGCTCCCAGGCGAAGACGCCGAAGAGTCCGAGTGCGGCCGACCAGGCCGCGCTTCCGCTCACCGACACCCCTGGGAGCACTCCATGACGCGGATCGACCCGCCTGCCCGCCCGTTCGCGGCGCTCGACGTCGCGGAAATCGGTACACCGGGCGTGGACGGGCGGTGGCAGCCAACGAGAGCCGGCGTGGTCAACTCGTGGGCTTGGGCCGAGGAGACGCTGTTCTTCGCCGACGGCTGGCTTGCGCTGGCCGGCCCGAACGGCTCCGGCAAGTCCCTCACCGCGTCCATGTTGATCACCGTACTCCTCGACGCGGAGACCACCCAGACGGCGTTGTCGGTCTCCGGCAAGGCCAGCGGAACCCTCACCAGCAGGCACACCGACCGGAACGAACGCGAGGACCGGACAGGCGTCTGGTGGCTTGAGTACGGTCTACGCGACAAGACCACGGGACAGGTCGAATACCTGACGACAGGGCTGTGGCTGAGGTCGGCCGGCAGCACGCTGCACCGGGCGTTCTTCATCTCCCCCGGACGCGTAGGCCACGAGCTCGCCCTTCAGCACGACCGCGAGACGGTACGCATCACCGAACTCGCCGAGCAACTCGCCGCCGTCGACGGAGCACTGTTCAGCTCATCGGACAAGCTGCGTTCGCAGGCGAGCGCTTCACTCCACTCTGTCGGAGACGAACGCGATTTCCGCAAGGCGGTCAGGACCCGCCTTTTTTCTCCCCTGGACGATGTGCAGTTCGACGCGCTCATCGGTGTTCTCCGCAGCCTGCGCAGCGTCCGCACCGCCGAGGCCATCTCCCCGGCGAAGATGCGTGAGGTCCTCACCGAGGCGCTGCCAGCGCTCGAACCCGACCAGCTCACACTGATCGCGCAGACGATGGAGCGCATCGCCGAGCTGGAGAACCAACTCGACCGGGCCCGTACCGAAGCACGGCTCCTCAGCGATACTCACCGCCTTTACCGTCGTTATTTGAGCGCCCTCGCCCAGTTCCAGGCCGCCGAACTCTCGTCCGCCAACACCGCCTTCGACAAGCAGACCGAGAAGGCCAGGCAGGCGGCCGAGGCGCTGAGCTCCGCACGGGACGACAAGCAGTCGGCCGATGAGCGTCTGGACGGCACCCGCGACCTGGCCTCGCAACTCGAAGGAGAGCTCACCGCCGCCAACGCGATCTTGCGTGACCACGCCGGGGCGGAGCTGCCCCTGAGAGAGCAGCGGGCCGCAGAGCTGGCGGACGCGGCCACCGCGGCGGAGGACCGGGCAGAGCAGGCGGCGAAAGCGGCACAGGCCGCGACCGACCGAGCGCAGGAGGCCGCGGAGGAGACGCAACGGGCGCAGCACCATCTCGCGAACCTCGTCGAAGGGCTGCGGCGCGATTCGGGCGCGGTCGGCGCCGAGTCGGCCTACGACCGGATCCTGGCCACCCTCTCCGACCTCGCCGTCGCCGGAACACAATCGTCCCACGGCTCGCTGGACCTGGACGTCCTCAGCGGTACCCCGCTGGCATGGACGGACACACGCCGGGCGCAGATCCGTGAAGTGGAGAACGCACTGATCGAACACGGTGCGGCACAGCAGGCGGAACAGGCCCTCGGCGATGCCAGGCGGCGTGCCGACGACGCCGAAGCCCGCGCCCGCGATGGGCTGGAGGCGGCAGCGCAACGCAGGCAAGGAGCCGAGACCCTGCTGCTCGATCAGCTCGCCTCCTGGTCGGACACCCTCCACCGGATCGACCGTCCGAACCTTGAGGACGGTCCGCTCGCCCGCGAGGCGAGCGGCGGCCGGTTTCCCGTCGAAGAGCTGGAGCGCTGGCTGGCCGCCGCCGTCGCCTCCGCCCGGGACCGCATCGACCTGGTCGGACGGCGACACCAGGCGGCGACGGACGCAGCGCTGGCGACTTCGGCGGCGCAAGACGCCGCGGACGCACGAACGCTTCACGCGGAGGCGCTGACCGCCGCGAACGCGGCCGACGACCACGTACAGGAGGTACGGGCGCGGACGGACGACGAGGCCGAGGCCGACGAGGAACTGCGCGCCCGAGCCATCAGCGACCACGCGGACGAACGCTCCGCCGTCGAAGCCGACGTGACGGCCGCGCGGGACCGGCTCTCCGGCGCCGAGCAGGCCGCGGTCCGCGCCGCGCGCGAATGGCTCGCCGACGCCCACCGCTGGCGGGATGCCTGGCGTTTCCTGGATCCGCTCGCCATCGACCTTCCCGGGCCGCCGGCCTCGATCGCAGCGGACCGGCTCACCGTCCTCGACCCGGGCAACATCTGGCTGGCCGCCCATCACGCCCATTCCACTGCCGCCACCGCTCTGCACGACCAGGTGGCCGCCGCGCGCGACACCGTCCAGAGGGCGGCGGAACGCATCGACGAGCTTGAGGCGGAACTGGCCGAGGCCCGTCGGGCCGCCGCCGTCCCGGCACCCCCGGCATGGCGGACCCGCCGTCCCGCCGACGGAACGCCCCTGTGGGCCCTGGTGGATTTCGCGCCTCATGTCTCTCCGCAGGAAGCCGACCGGCTCGAGGGGGCGCTCCTGGTGTCCGGGATCCTCGACGCGCTGATCACTGCGGACGGCCGTCTGGCCGCCGGGGATCTCGTCCTCACGGCGGATGCGCCCGCGGCCGGCCGGACGCTCGCCGACCTCCTCCGTCCCGAGCACCATCCGAACGTCCCCACCGATCGGATCACACAGATCCTGCGTGCCGTTCCCGTCGACGCCGCCCGAACCGGACCGGTCAACGGAACACTGGTCAACGGGGTCCTCACCGCCTCCTGCCCGCCGGACTACCGGGCGGCGTTCATCGGCAGGACAGCGCGTGAGCGCGAACGCCGGCGGCGCATCACCGTCCTGGAGCAACGGCTCACTGTTCTCGAGAGTGAGCTCGTCGCGGCGCGGGCACGGTTGGAAGCTCGGGAAGCTGATGTGGCGGCGGCCGCCGCCGAACGTGACGCGATCCCTTCCAGCACCGAACTCATGGACGCGCGCCAACGCACCACCCAGCTGACCGCTGATCTCGCGACCTCCGAACGCCTGGCCGCCGAGCGCCTCGCACGGGCCGAATCGACGCTCCACGAAGCCATCACTGCCCTGGAGAGGAGGGCAGGGCAGCGTTCCGCACGGTTGGCGAAGGTCCAGGACGAATGGCGGTACGCAGTGCGGGCCGCGAAGACCGCCGACGCCATTGCCGAGCGCAGAGAGCGGAAGGCCGAAGAGC
Source organism: Spirillospora sp. NPDC029432 (assembly GCF_040703975.1). Taxonomy (NCBI): domain Bacteria; kingdom Bacillati; phylum Actinomycetota; class Actinomycetes; order Streptosporangiales; family Thermomonosporaceae; genus Spirillospora; species Spirillospora sp. NPDC029432. The sequence continues at coordinate 89,816 of NZ_JBEZWH010000004.1, read as the reverse complement.
GCGCGGAAGCCGCCCGTAACAGCGATGCCGCTCACGCCGAGGCCGCCCGGGCGCAGGACGAGGCCGATGCCGAACGGTCCCGTTTTCCCGACGTCGTCCTCACCGGTGTCAGGACGGCCCAAAACGAGGAGGACGACGCGGAGCGGGACCTCACGCGTGCCCGTACCGACGTCATCACCGCCTCAGAGCAGCACACACAGGCGACCGAAGCGGTCAAGGCCGCACTGCGGCTCCTGAACCGTGCGGCGTCCCTGCCCGACGGGTCGCTGCTGCCCACCTCCCGTGACGCGCTCGGCGAGCACGCCGAGGCGGTCTCATCTCTCCGGAAAAGCGTGCACGGATGCACCGCGGTCGCACAGCGCTGCATCGATCTGCTCGGGCGCGCCCGCAACGACCAGCGCTCCGCCGCCGAGCTGCGGGACGGCACCGTCAAGGCGGCGGAGTCGGCCACGGACGCTCGGCGTGCCGCCACCAGCGCACTGGCCGGCGTGCAGAAGATGCGAGAAATGCACGGCTCCGAATACACCCGGCTGCTCCAAGATCGGGACGCTACGGACGACCGGTTGAAGAACGCCAGAGTCCTGATCGAGACCCTGCTCAAGCAGCGGGAGGGCGCCGCCGCACGGGAGTCGGCCGCGCAGTCCACCCTGGACGGCATCGCTCCCCAGCGCGCCGCCGCCGAGCAGCACCGCGACCTCTGCCTGCGCCGGCTCGGACGCCTGATCGATGAACGGCTGGCCGCCCTGCCGGACGATCTGCCCGCCGATCCGTCCGGGCGTCCCGCAAACCTCACAGCGGGCCTGACCTGGGCACGACGCCTCCTCACCGACAAGCCGGCCGGTGCCGAACGCCTCAACACACTCACTCAGAACCGCCACCGCACCCTCACCGCGCTGGAGAAGAGCATCCGCACCGCGAGCACCGCGCTGGCCCGGTTCAACCGGCAGATCATTCTTGTCTCCATCGAGGGCACCGAATGGCGGCGCGCCGTCATCGCGGATCCGGATGCCACCCGCGGCGAGGACCTCGATCAGGCATTGCAGGCACTGCACGGGACCATCGCCCAACTCGAAGCGGACCTGCGCGACGACGTCAAGCAGACGATGAAGACCGGCATGTTCACCAAGCTCCGGCGGGACATCCAGGTCCGACGCCAGGCGGCCCACGAGCTCGTCCGGCAGATCCGGCACACGCTGCGCGGGGTCCGAACCGGAGTGGCGAACGTGGGCGTGCAGGTCGCCTGGGACGTCCGCGAGGACGAGGACGCCCGGCGCATGGTGGATCTCATCTCCCAGAAGCCGTCCGACGAGACCTTCGACCAGATGTACACGGTCCTGCGGCAACGCATGGACGAGAGCGTCGGAGAGCCCTGGCCCGACCGCGTCGCGCACACCTTCGACTACCGGGCCTGGCACGAATGGGACATCTCCGTGACGCACTCCTCGTTCGGTGACGGCACCGCCGAGGTTTTCAAGAGGGTTTCACCGCGTTCGAACCCGCTGGAGTCGCTGTCCACCGGGGAACGCAGGCTGGCCACGATGCTGCCGCTGCTGGCGGCCGCTTGGTCCATGTACTCCGGCGACTCCTATCGCGGGCCGCGACTGCTGTCGATCGACGAGATCGACGCCGCCTTCGACGAGCCGAATCTCCGCCAGATCCTTGCGCTCCTGCGCATGTGGGACTTCGACGTGCTCGCGACCACACCGTCCATCGCACCAATGATCAAGGGTGAGGCCAGGCGCGCCATGGTGCACGAGGTCATCGCCTCCGGCCGGCAGCGCATCACCGTACCCTGGCTGTGGGAAGGCCACGGCGACCCGCAGCCCCTCACGCTCGATCTGGACACGCCCTCGTGAGCCACCACGCGGATCCCATCGTCACGGACCCGGAATTCGCTCCATTCTGGAGCGCGATCCACGAACGGTTGTGCAGCGGCGTGGAGCCCGGCCAAATCGCCACCCTCAAAGTGAAGAACCTCTCGCAAGTGGCGGTAGCCGAGTTGCGCTCATGGCTGGACACCACCACCCGGCGCCGCCGTGACCGGTCAGCAGTCGTCGCCAACGGCTCGACCATCTCCCTGCCGCTTCGTGAACTACTGGCCGTGCTGGACATTTCTCCGCAGGACCTGGCCCCTCTCGCGGAGAAGGCGACGGGCCGTCCGGTGGTGAACCGTGCCGCTGCCCGCAAAGAGGCCGCTGGACTGCGCCAGGACCTTTGGACGTTCGCCGCGAAGCAGCTCCCCGGCCTCCCTGGGCTGGTCGGCCGCATGCGAGCTGCGGGAGTGGGCGACGACGAATCCAGCGTCAGGCAGTCGATCATCGCTCTCGCAGCGGCGGTGTCCCGGCTGCCCGCACATCCCCCGGTGAGCCTGCCCAAACTCGCTCACGACTGCGCCGGCGACCCGCACCACTTCGATCTGAACACCCTCAACGGGGCACGACTGGTCACGGCCGTCGCCGAACTCTCCGGCAGGTCCGAGCCCAGCCGTCCCGACCATGTACGGGCGATGCTGGCCGACATCGGCATCCTGGCCGACCGGCTGTCCTCCACCGTCCTTCTCCATAACGTCAAGGTCGCCGGTGACGGTGTCCTCGACCGAAGACTCCGCGACTCCCCTACTCCAGTGCCGGTCCATCTCCTCGACCTGACCCTGCATCCGCCCACATTCGCACCCCAGGTGCTGACCGTCGTGGAGAACCCCTCCGTCCTGGAGGCCGCGCTGGCCGCCGACGCCGGTCTCCCCCTCGCCTGTACCAGCGGGCATCTACGCGGCGTCGACCACGCGCTCCTGCAACTCGTCCACGACCAGGGCGTCGCCCTCCGCTACGCGGGCGACCTCGATCCGGACGGCCGCCATGTCGCGGCCTACATCGCCGAGCACTACGGTGCCGAACTGATCGCGATGGACACAGAAACGATCACCGAGGCCGACGGCGAACCGGTGCTCTACCAGGAGCATGACGCCATCCTGCGCCGCATCCTCTCGCCACCCTGATCACCGAACCAGGATGGGAAGATGGAAGTAGAAGATGGCCGACCGACGACTCTGCGGCTGCGGCGCTGCGTCTGTACCTTGAACGGGACGCACAGAGCGTGAGCGGACCGCTGAACGCTTTTGGCCTGGATTTCACCGGCGCGAATCTGAGCAGACTCAGGCTTAAAAGCGCCAACTTCGCGGAGAGCGTGCTTGAGGATGAAGTGGTCATGCTGGTCGGACACATGCGTGACCGCTTCGGGGGCGAGCCGGTCTGCCGGATCCTGGGCCTGCGCCCCCCTGCCGGTTTGACGGTTGATGTCCGCCATTCGCGCACCGTCCCAATCGTGCAGGACGCTCCACAATGAGGGCTGTCAGATCGACAGCCTGACCTGCGAGGAGTATGCCGTGAGCGATCCGATCACCGTGCCCGAGGGTCCCATCACGCCGGGCGGCCCGCCGCCGGTGCCGTTCGATCCGGATGTGGCTGCGGCTCTGGCGGTGGTTCGGGAGCGGATACCGAGGATCACCTCGGAGGGCCTGCGGGCACTGCGTGAATCGACTGGCGAATTCACGGCGGTGTCCCTGGAGCAGTTGCGTCGGCAGGGCTCTGTCGAGGTGGAAGAGCGCATGGTGCCCGGTCCGGCCGGTGCCCCGGACATCTCGTTGCTGATCTGCCGGCCGGCGGCGGCGTCGGGGCCGGTGCCCGCGATCTACCACACGCATGGCGGGGGCATGATCACGGGAACCAGCCTGGACGGTCTTCCCGAGTTGCAGGACGCGGCCGGTCTCGACGTCGCGATCGTGTCGGTGGAGTACCGGCTGGCGCCCGAGCATCCCCATCCCGCGCCGGTCGAGGACTGCTATGCCGGGCTGGTGTGGACGGCCGGGCACGCCGCCGAGCTGGGCATCGATCCCGGCCGGATGGTCATCGCCGGTGGCAGCGCCGGCGGCGGGCTGGCCGCGGCCACCGCGCTGCTGGCCCGCGACCGGGGCGGGCCTGCGCTGGCCGGGCAGATGCTGCTGTGCCCGATGATCGACGACCGCAACGACACGCCCTCGTCCAGTCAGATGGCCGGGCTGGGCGTATGGGACCACGGTGACAACGAGTTCGGCTGGACGGCCCTGCTCGGCGAGGCGCGCGGCGGCCCGGACGTATCGCCCTACGCCGCCCCGGCCCGCGCGACCGACCTGTCCGGCCTGCCCCCGGCCTTCATCGACGTCGGCTCGGCCGAGACCTTCCGGGACGAGGACGTCGCCTACGCCACCGGCATCTGGCGGGCCGGCGGAATCGCCGAACTGCACGTGTGGCCCGGCGGCTGCCATGGTTTCGACAGGTTCGCCCCGCACGCGGCGATCTCCATCGCGGCCCGGCGGGCACGCCGGGAGTGGCTGCGCCGGATCCTGGCCGCGTGATGCGACCGGCCCGGGTGCCACGGCGCCCGGGCCGGCGCTGTTCCGCGGGTGCGCCCGAAGGCAGGATGAGACGGTGAGAGAACTCCTGGGCCGGGTGACCGCGCTGGACCCCGAGGCCGGTGCCGCGATGCGTGTCATCACCTACTTCGACGAACTGCTCGAACGGCGGGCGGGCCTGGAGTCGGTCGTACGCGGGGCCGCCTTCCTGGCCGGCTGCCCGGCGCGGTTCATCGACGACCAGCGCCGCCTGCTCATCAGGATCGATCCCGACGGCCGCCATCTGGACGGCCGCACGCCCGTCGACGACCACTGGCCCGTCCAGAACGCCGACGGGCCCGCGCGCCTGCTGCTCGAACGCCCGGCCGGCGAGCGGCCCGGCGGCGTCCTGGACGCGGTGATCCTGGAGCGCGCCGCGGCCACGGCCCGTACCGTCCTGGACCGGACCCGGTCACGTCCCGGCACCGGGCCCGATACCGACCCCGCTTCCGTTGAAGTCCTTCTGGACCGGCGGGCTTCCGAACGCGAACGCCGCCGCGCCGCCGACCGCCTCGGCCTGGCCGACACGGCGCGCGCGATCGCGCTGCCCGGTCACCAGGTCCGTATCGAACCGGTCCCTCCCGTTGCCCGTACGGCAGAACCGTCCGCCTCCCAGCGGGCCGGAGTCGGGCCAGCGGTCGCGGTCATGGCGTTGCCCGATTCCTGGGAAGCGGCCCGTACCGCCCTGCGCTTCACGGCCGAGGCCACCCCGCACGACCCCGGCCCCCGTGTGGTCCATGCCGACGACCTGGGCACCCTGACCGTTCTGGCCGCCCACATCCGTCCCGGCGACCCGCCGACCCCGGACATGACCGCCCTGGACGCAGCCGCGTCCTGCGCGCCCTGGATGCTGCTCACCCTGGACACCGTGGCCACCAGTACGAGTCTGCGCGCCGCCGCCAACGCCCTCAACCTCCACCACTCGACCCTGCGAAGCCGCCTGGCCCAGGCCGAACGCCTCCTGAAGTGGGACCCGGTATCGCCCACCGGCCGCCTCCGCCTCCAGCTGGCACTGATCGCCCGGCGCCTGCACCGCAACCTCTGACAGCGACCGCCATAAGCGATGCCGACGGTAGGGCCGTGTCTCATCCGCGCGCTCTCACCAGGCCAGGCAGCCGAAGCCGCCTCCGGTGGCGTCTCTGGAGACCACCAGATCCGATGAAGCGGTGAGGGCCCCGGGGATTCGTGGTGTCGGGAATCAGAATCCAGTAGTCGATGTGTGGATTCCTTCGTACTCGACGGCGTCACGTCACGCCGGTTTCTCAGCTGATCAGCCGAGCAACCCTTGCGCCGGACGACTCAAACCGATGACCGACAGGGCGCACATGGGTGCCGACAAAGCATAAAGGGCCAGCTGCGCCACGGCATTCGACTCAAAGTTGTCTTGCAGTTACAGCAAGTTCCCCGCGCCCTCCAGGCGCAGGCGACCCGCTGGGGCAAGGTACCGCACTTCCTCCCAAGTGGAGGGGCCGGCGACAAGATTCTCAACAGTGACACGCTGCAGCGGCCTGACCTGGACACTCGCATGACTCCCGCGGTGAGCGACTGCTAGAACAATCCGACGATCGCTTTGCCTGAAGTATCGGCAGGGCATGCTGGGGGAGTTCTTTCGTTGGTAGAGCCTGAGCTGGGCGATGAGCTACGAGCTCTTGCCGAACACAGTGATCTTGAGCAGAAGAGCGAGCTGCTGAGGGATCTCTCCGAGGCGATGAGCGACCGGAGCAAGGCGGAACGCTGGTGCGAAGTCGATCTGTTCGCGGCGTTCGCGCCGGCCGAGACCGTCATTCCGGCGCTTCCGGAGAAGGCCACCCGCAAGCATTGGGCTTCGCGTGCGGTGAAGGGCCTGCTCGCGACCGGCCCGGTCCTGGTGTTCCTTCCCGTGCTCTTCACGTGGTTCGGCCTCCACGAGGCAACGTCCGCATACGGCAAGGTGCTGGACGACCAGGGCGGCGAAGCGGCTCGACGGCCGTTCCTGGAGATGTGGCAGCAGGGCTTCGATGGCCGGTTGCCCGGCTTCCTCCACTTCAACAATGTCGCGATGCTGACAGTCGGCGCGATCCTGTTCCTAGGAGCATGGACGGTGGGCGAGAACCTGCTGTACAACCGCTCCTTGGATCGGGCCGAACGCCGGCAGGTCGTGCTGCGCGCCCGGCTCAGCCGTGCATTGACCAAGGCGAGCCTGTACCTGGGGCAGATCCGGCTGTCCGCGCCGAGCCGCTTCAACGAGGAGCTGACTCAGGCGGCCATGCAGATCTCCGAGATCGGGGATACGGTCCGGAAGGCCCAGTCCGATCTGATGGACGCCGTGGTCTACGCGCTCGAGTCGGCGCAGAAGACCGGTGACGCGCTCGTCTCCAGTGCGAACGAGGTGCAGGGCACGACGAAGGTCCTCGATCAGCACTTGCAGGAGGTGACCTCGGCGGGCACGGCGATGACCGTCACGGCGGACGCAATCGTGACCAGGACGGGGCAGTCCATCGAGGAGTTCAAGGCGGGCGTGATCGCCGCTCTTGACAATGAGTTGCAGCGCCTCACCTCGGGCATCCGATCCTCGGTCGGCGAGTTGCGGCACGAGGTCGAGGAGCTGGTGTCGGCGAGCAGCGGCATCACCAGGGCCGTCGACAGGTCGACGGAGTCGGTGCAGGCCGTCGGCAGCGTCACCGAGCAGGCGGTGAACGCCCTGACCGGCCAGCTCAACGGGACCTTGCAGCTCACGGCCGCGAATTTCGAGCGCTCGTTCTCCGGGGTGAGCACTGAGATCCGGTCGGCTCTCGGGGACTGGGCGGACACCGCCGGTGCGCACGCCGGCCGTATCGAGATCGTCACGGACGTGTCGGGCCGGACCGTGGACATGCTCGACCGGACGAGGAGTTCTCTCGAACGGCTGGCGACCCTGCCCGACCAGATCTCGCAGGCCACCGGCGCGACTCTGCACGAGGCCCAGACTACTGTGACGGCCGAGCTCGATGAGCTCAAGCGGTCGATCGCCGAGTTCAGCCGCGTCCTGATGGACGCCTCGCAGACCATCGCCGCGCGCCCTCACCAGCAAGGCGAAGTGGTATGAAGCGGCGCCGTCCCTCGCTGACGATCCTGATGGCGGGGTGGCTGTTCGCGGACATGCTCCTCGCGCTGACCATCGTCATGCTGGGCGCCGAGGCTCCACCCAAGGCGGAGGCGTCTCCTGCGGGCGGGCCTTCTGTCTCCAAGAGTCCTTGCGCCGCACAGGTGAGGGGTGTGGAGTCCAGACCGGTGTCGGCGAAGTTCCGCGTCAGCCCGGCGGCGCGCGGCAGAACGCTCATCGCTCAGGTCAAGAGGGGGTTGCGCGATGAGACGCGCGGTTTCGCGGGCAAGCGCGCCGGCATGGTGCTGACCTTCGGCGGTGACGGCGGCAGCGGGCAGGGCGTCGCACTGGCCTCGCGGGTCAACACGGCGCTGCGCGCGGCGTACCCGAACGTTTTCCAGTCCAGTGCGACCCGGAACTTCCACGATCTCTCGGCCTCCGCAGGGTCGGTCTCGATGGAGATCTATTTCATCAACGACGGTTGCGACCAGAAAGGCTCGTGACATGAGCGAGCAGATCCTCCCCTTCTACCTCGTGTGCGACGAGTCGTACTCGATGGCCGGCGAGCCTCTCGAAGAGATCAACAAGCAGCTCCCGGAGATCTTTACCGAGATCGCCAGCAATCCGACCGTCGCCGACAAGGCGCGGCTGGGCATCATCGGTTTCAGTGACCGGGCCGAGGTCCTGCTGCCGCTGGCCGATCTCAACGACGTGCATCAGTTGCCGAAGCTGGAGCCCAAGGGCGCCACCAGCTACGGCGTGGTGTTCGACCGGTTGCGCGACACCATCGAGCAGGACATCCGTGCCCTGAAGGCGGACGGGCACGTTCCCTTCCGGCCCACGGTGTTCTTCCTGACCGACGGACAGCCCACCGACTCCGACTGGGCCAGTGCTCACCAGCGGCTCACCGGGCGGGACTTCGGTCCGCGGCCCACGATCCTGGCCTTCGGGTTCGGCCACGTGCGACCGGAGACGTTGCAGTCCGTCGCCACCTTCCGGGCGTTCATCGCCGACGAGGAGCTGAATCCCAGCAATGCTTTGCGGGAGTTCGCGAAGCAGCTGCTGAACTCGGTCGTCGCGTCGGCCGTGGCCTCGTCCGCCGCGTTCTCGGCGAATCCGGCCGCCGGCGCACAGATGGTCTTCCCGGAGCAGGTCAAGGGCTACACGGTCCTCGAGGCGGACCCCGTCTGATGCACCTCCCCGAACCACAGGTCATCGGGCGTCCATCCCGCTTCACGATCGAGCCCGGCGAGCTGCCGCGGCTGGACGCCACCTGCCCGGACACAGTCCTGGATGCCGCGCAGGCGCCAGGGCTGGTGATCCGCGCCGCCTCGACCCGGGGTGACGCGCACCGCTACAACGCGCAGCCGCGGCAGGACGCCATGGGACTGTGGCGTATCAGTGAACGCATCATCCTGGCCTGCGTAGCGGACGGGCTGGGCAGCGCGGAGCTGTCCCACCTCGGAGCCATGGCCGCATGCGATGCGGCACGGAAGCTCCGCAAGCGGCCGGACGAGCAGTTCAAAGAGATGGCCGAACGCTACTTCTCGCGGATCGCCGAGGCCGTCGAGGCCGCCGCCGCGGAGCGCGGGGTCGCGGCCGCGGAGCTGGCCACCACGTTCCTGGCCGCCGTGCTCGAGGTCGGAGCTGACGATTCGCCGCACAAGGTTTGGCTGATGCGGGTCGGTGACTGCGAAGCGATGGTGCTGAGCAAGGGCGAATGGGAGTCCTGCTTTGATACCGCGTCCGAGGACGAGGTCTCCAGTTCGGCGACACTGGCTCTGCCCGGACACGCCGATCAGGTCGAGATCTGCGAGATGCCGCTTGACCGGGGTGACATGTTGCTGCTGTGCACGGACGGGCTCTCCAAGCCCATGCGCGGCGAGGAGGTCCGCACCCAGCTCGCCGACTGGTGGGGAGCGTTCCCTCCGTCGATGGCTGAGTTCCTCTGGCAGCTCAGTTTCCGGGCCCGCACGCACGACGATGACCGCACGGCCATCTGCGTCTGGAGGGCGTGATGCTGGCACCGCATCCCCTGGACCGTCCGAGGTCCGGCCTCCTGCTTGCGGACGAGCCGCTGGGTGAAGGCGGGCAGGGGGTCGTGTGGCGTGTGGGCGGCAGCGAGAAGCTGGTCTACAAGGAGTATCTGCGCAACGCCGGGACCCCGTTCGCTCCGGCGCTGGTCGACCTCGTGGAATCCGGGCGGCGCCTCCCCGACACCGACAGCCGTGCCCTTCTCGATCAGAGCGCCTGGCCGCTCGCGCGCGTTGTCCACGAAGGCGCGGTGACCGGCTTCCTCATGCGCGAGATCCCGGCGGAATTCGCCGGGTCGATCGGCGGCAAGCGGCGGCCGCTCGAGCTCCAGTACCTGCTGTACAAGCCGAACCACGCGTGGCGCTCCCTGCACCTGCCGGACGGAGCCGGGCGCGTCCAGATCGCCATGGCCGCGGTACGCCTTATCGACCTCCTGCATGGTCACGGTTTCGTTCTCGGCGACATCTCGTTCCGAAACCTGCTGTGGTCACAGTCCCAGCCGTATCGGATCTTCATGCTGGACTGCGACGGGGTACGGCGCCACGGCGGCGAGCCGGTCCTTCCGCAGGCTCAGACTCCGGAGTGGGAAGACCCTCATCTGCCGCCGACGGGGCTCGACCTCGACACCGACAGGTACAAGGTCGCATTGCTCGTCGGCAGGGTCCTGAGCCGAGACGCCTACGTCCGGCCGGGTAAGGACCTCCAACTCCTGGAGGGCATCGACCCGCACATCGCCGACGCGGTGACCCGGTTGTTCGCCAAGGCCGCGGGCCCGCACGGGTTTCGGCCCACTGCCCGGGAGTGGCTTCAGGCGCTTTCGGGCCGCAAATACATCGCCGTGCAGCGCCCGCCCGTCCGAGTGGAGCAGCCACCGCCCTCCCCCGCCGCGCCACTGGTGACCGCGAGCGGGCAGCGCAGCTTCTATCCGGTCAGCCTGCCTGGAGGCACCGCTGCAGGTTCCTCCCGCTCAGCCCGGCCCCCGAGGTCGACGCAGAAGGTGTCGACGAGGAAGTCCGTCCCGGCTCCGCCGGTTCGCTCGGAACCGAAGGTTCAGGCCGCCCCAGAGCGGAAGGCGACGCAGGTGGTTCAGCAGGCTCCCCCGGCCAAGGCGGGGAAGCCGGGACCGGGCCGGCAGGTGGTGGGCTCCACGGCGTTCGCCGAACAGCGGCGCCTCGTCCCGAACTGCCGGCTCGGCGACGAGCAGGTCGCCGATCTCATCGACCTTCTGGTCAAGGCGGGAGGCAGGACACCGGTCGCCGAGGTCGCCCGCCTGCTGACCGAGCCGCAAGGCCGGACGGTCATGATCCTCGGCGGCGTCTGCCAGCTGCTCAACCTCGACGGGGAGGAGGTCCTGGTCCTCCGGGACGACGACCGGACACTCGAACTCGACATCCCGCTTCTCGAAGAGCAGTTCCTGGAGACGGTTCCATGACCCCGCCAAGGAAGATCAGCCCGGCCAGGCGCCGCCGGGTCACCGACGCCCTGGGGCACGGGACCGTTCCGGAGCAGGACCTCGACCTGTTCGCCGTGGGTATGGAACGCTTCGCGCGGCTGGACGGCGAGCTCGACGCCGTCACCCGCGGCGGCCACAAGTTCAAGGCCGTTCAGGGCGAGTATGGCGCAGGCAAGACGTTCTTCTCGCGCTGGCTGGCGCAGCAGGCGCGCGACAAGCACATGGCGTCCAGCGAGGTGCAGATCTCCCACGACGTGCCCCTGCACAAGATGGACATCGTTTACCAGCGGCTCATCAACAACCTCGCCATCCCTGGAGCCTCTGGAGGCGCGTTCAGGACACTCGTCGACAACTGGCTGTTGAATCTCGAGGACGAGGTCTGCGCTGCGGAAGGCATCGATCCAGCGGATCACGCACGTGTCGAAGCGGCCGTGAACAAGCTCATCGACTCGCGGCTCAAGGAGGTCGCCGATTCGGCACCGTCCCTGTCCGCCGCGTTGCGCGCCTACCGCAGGGCCAGGTTGGCGAGCGACACGGGAACCGCGATGCAACTGCTGGCGTGGGTCAGCGGCGACGGGCACGTCGCCGCCCCCGTCAAGCGCCAGGCGGGCATCAAGGGGGACGTCACCGCGGACACCGCCTTCGGGTTCCTGCGCGGACTGCTCATCATCCTGCGCGACTGCCGCCACCCCGGGGTCCTGCTCGTCCTGGACGAGCTGGAGACGATCCAGCGGTTGAGGTCCGATGTCCGGAGCAAGAGCCTGAGCGCCCTCCGGCATCTGATCGACGAGATCGATCGCGGCGCGCTGCCCCGGTTCTTCCTCCTCATTACCGGGACGCCCGCCTTCTTCAGCGGCCCCTCGGGGATTGTGCAGCTCGCACCGCTCGCACAGCGGCTGGACGTGGATTTCGCCACCGATCCACGGTTCGACTCCATGCAGAGCCATCGCCTGAGGCTGACCGGGTTCGACCTGGACAAGCTCGTCGAGCTGGGCCGCCGGGTGCGCGATCTGTACGCGGAGGGGGAACCGGATGCCCGTGAGCGCATCGGCCGGCTCGTCGATGACGCGTATGTCAAGGACCTCGCCGCCGCGGTGGCGGGGCGGCTCGGTGCGGGCACCTCGCCGCGTGTCTTCCTGCGCAGTCTGGTCTCGGACGTGCTGTTCAAGGTGGCCGAGCATCCGGAGTTCGATCCGCGGCGTGACTATGCCCGGCACCGGCTCGGGGAGCTGACCCCCGAGGAGGAGAACGCGGCGCGCGGCCCCGCGACTTCTGCGGGCGAGATCGAGCTGGACTTGTGACGAAGCTCCATCCGACCCTGGCCTACCATCTGTCGGCGTCCCTGGGGTGGAAGCAACTCCGTCCGCTTCAGGAGCAGACGCTGCGGCGGCTGGGCGCGGACTCGGACGCGCTGCTCGTCGCGCCGACCGCGGGCGGGAAGACCGAGGCCGCCCTGTTCCCCGTGCTCACGGCCATGGAGGACCAGGGCTGGACCGGCCTGTCGGTGCTGTACGTGTGCCCGTTGAAGGCGCTGCTCAACAATCTGGAGCCCCGCATCAGGCAGTATGCGGACTGGCTCGGCCGCACGATCGGGGTCTGGCACGGCGATGTGTCCGCCAATCGGCGGCAGGCGATCCTCCGCCGTCCACCGGACATCCTGCTGACCACGCCCGAGTCACTGGAATCGATACTGATCAGCACCGGTGTCGACCATCGACGGCTGATGGCCGACGTCCGGGCCGTCATCGTCGACGAGGTGCACGCCTTCGCCAAGGACGACCGGGGATGGCACCTGGTCTGCGTGCTCGAGCGTATCGCCCATCTGGCGGGCAGACCGGTCCAGCGGATCGGCCTCTCGGCGACCGTCGGAGACCCGTCCGGCCTCGTGTCGTGGTTGCAGGGCGCCACCGAACGTCCCGCCGAGGTCATCGCGCCTCCGGCCGAGGCCGGCGGGGCTCCCGAGACCGAGCTGGACCGGGTCGGCACCCTGGCCAATGCCGCGAAGGTCATCGCGTCCCTGCATCGCGGCCAGAAGAGACTGGTCTTCTGCGACTCCCGCCGGACCGTCGAAGAGCTCGGCGAGGCACTGCGCGGGCTCGGCGTCACCGTCTTCCTGTCCCACGCCTCGCTCTCCGCGGACGAGCGGCGGCGCGCCGAGGAGGCGTTCGCCGAGTCCGGCGACTGCGTCATCGTCTCGACTTCCACGTTGGAGCTGGGCATCGATGTGGGTGACCTCGACCGGGTCGTCCAGATCAATGCGCCGTGGACGGTGTCCTCCTTCCTGCAACGGCTCGGCCGGACGGGGCGGCGGCCAGGCAAGGTGCGCAACTGCCTTTTCCTCACGCTGACCGAGGAGGACCTCCTGCTCGCGGCCGGTCTCCTGCATCTGTGGAGCACCGGACATGTGGAACCGGCCCTTCCGCCCCCGGATCCGAGACACATCGTTGCCCAGCAGCTCATGGCCCTCGCCCTGCAAGAAGGCGCCATCGGAGATGTGGACTGGGCCGACTGGTGGAACGGCCACCGGCTGTTCCGGCCCGGCGACGCGGGACCTGTTCTGGCACATCTGCTGTCAGCCGGCTATCTGAGCCGGGACGGACACCGCCTCTTCATCGGAGCCAAGGCCGAGGAAGACTTCGGCCGGCGCCATTTCATGGATCTGATGGCGTCTTTCACGGCGCCGCCCGAGTTCACCGTTCTGCGGGCCGGCAAGGAGATCGGGCGCTGTGACCCGATGGTCCTCACCCGGGCGGTGCACGGGCCTCGCCTGGTCCTGCTGGCCGGGCGGAGCTGGCAGGTCGACTGGATCGACTGGAAACGCCGCCGGTGCCATGTCGTGCCCGTCACGGGAACGGGTGGGGTCGCACGCTGGTCGACGTCCTCGTCGTTCGGTATCTCCTTCGAACTCGCACGGGCGGTCCGCGACGTCGTCCTCGGGCAGGATCCGCCTGTCGGCCTGACTCATCGGGCATCCGCAGCGCTGGCCGCGGCCCGTGCAGAACTCGGCGAAGTGGCGCATCCGGACCGTACGATGGCGGTCCGTTCGGGCGATGAGGTGCTCTGGTGGACATGGGCCGGAACGCGCGTCAACGCCACGCTCAAGGCGTCCCTCGGTGCCCTCGCCGACCCTTCCGCGCGGCCTGACGACCTCTACATCAGGCTCCGCGGCGACCTCGATGCGAAGACCTGGAGCGAAGCGGCCGGGTCCGTGACGCATCTGGTCGGACCGGAGGTCGACCCGCAGGCCGTCCGCGGGCTGAAGTTCAGTGCGGCGCTCCCGCCGGGCCTCGCCACCGCGACCCTCGCCGCGCGGCTGGCTGATCTTCCCAATGCCCAGCGGGTTCTCGACGAGCCACGCTCTTTCCAGCATGGCCGCCCTCGTCCCCGTTCTTTGTTAGGAGGTCCCGGCGACACAACCCGCCTATAGCATCGGATATCTGTCAATAATGTGCGTGCGTTGATACTCCCGTCGGCAAGGGGTGGGGATGCTCGAAGGTCGGTGGACGACGGTCACGGCGTCCGAGTTCGAGCATGAACGGCGCGGCCTGGAGGCCATCCGCGAACGGCTGCCGGACGCCGAGCCGTGGCGGGCCTGGTCCAATTTCACGTTCACCGCCAACACCGGCCATATCCGGGAAGTGGACCTGCTGGTCGTCACGCCCCGCGGCGTCTACATGATCGAGCTGAAGGACTGGCACGGGCGGTTGGCCAGCGAGAACGGGACGTGGGTGCAGACGACGCCCACGGGGCGCCGGATCTCGCACGGCAACCCGCTGCACCTGGTGAACCAGAAGGCCAAGGAGCTGGCGGGGCTGCTCGCCCGGAACGGCGTGCGCGTGTGGGTGGGTGCCGGGGTCTGCTTCACCGACTCCTCGCTGCGGCGGAGCCTGCCGGCGGGCGAAGAGCACAGCGTGTACGGCGTGGACGGCCTCCTGGAGATGTTCGGCCGGCGCGGCAACGATGAGCGCCGGCGGATCGACGGGCCCCGGTCGAAGCAGATCAAGAAGGCGCTGGAGCGGGTCGGCATCCGCCGTAGCGAGGCCGAGTTCAAGGTCGGCCCCTACCTGCTGGAGCGGCGCTCGTTCGACACCGGCCCGACGTGGGCGGACTACCTGGCGCGCCATAGCGAGCTGCACGAGCTGGCGCGGGTGCGCATCTACCTGAGCGAGCGCGGTTCGGACGCCTCGATCCGCCGGTCGGTGGAGAGCGCGGCCCGCCGTGAGGCATCGGTGCTCCAGCGGTTCCGGCATCCCGGCGTCGTCCAGCTCAGGCAGTACGACCCGTCCGGCCACTCCGCCGGCCCCGCGCTCATCTTCGACTACCACCCCGACACCTTGCGGCTGGAGGAGTATCTCGCCCGCTACGGCGACCGGTTGAGCATCCTGGACCGGATGGCGCTGGTGCGGCAGCTCGCCGAGACCGTCCGGTCGGCGCATTCCAGCCGCATCCATCACCGGGCCCTGGCCGCACGGTCGGTGCACGTCATTCCCCGGCTGCGCCGCCGGGGTGATCCGTCCGGTGACGGGGACGCGCGCTGGCTCTCCCCGCTGCTGCAGATCTCGGACTGGCAGATCGCGACACAGCGGGCGGGTTCAGGCGGCGCGACCCGGTTCGCCCCGACGAGCCTGTCGGCGATCCACGTCTCCGACGGCTCGGACGCCTACCTGGCGCCGGAGCTGACCGCGCCCAGCCCTGACGCGGTCGCGCTCGACGTCTACGGCCTGGGCGTGCTGACCTACCTGCTGGCGACGGGACGCCCGCCGGGCGCCAACCAGGCCGAGGTGCTGGCCCGCCTGGAGGAGGGCGGGGGGCTGCGCCCGAGCGGGCTCGTGGACGATCTGTCGGGGGACGTCGACGAGCTTGTGCAGGCCGCTACTGCCTACCGGCCGGACCGGCGGCTGGCGACGGTGGACGAATTCCTGGAGATGCTGGAGTGCGTCGAGGACGCGCTGACCGCTCCGGCCATCTCCTCCGACCACGGCACGGTGCCCGCACCCGTTCCGGACAAGGACCCGCTGGAGGCCGTACCGGGCGACGTGCTGGCGGAACGGTGGGAGGTGCGCCGGCGGCTGGGGACGGGTTCCACGAGCCGCGCGTTCCTGGTCCGCGACCTGCACGCCGATCCGGACGCCCGCAGCGGGCGTGCGCTGGCCGTGCTGAAGGTCGCCCTGTCGGACGCGCGTGCCGCGATCCTGGTCCGCGAGGCGGAGGTGATGGGGCGGCTGCGCGCCGACTCCAAGGTGATCCGCCTGGTGGAGCCGGAGCCGCTCACCATCGGCGGCCGGACGGTGCTGGCCCTGGAGTACGTCGGGGACGAGCGCGTCGACGACGAGCAGCCGGGCCAGGGCACCCGGCACCGGCAGGAGACGGTGGCGCGGGAGCTGCGCGAGCGCGGGCGCCTGAACGTCGACCAGCTGGAGGCGTACGGCGACTACCTGTTCGCGGCGGTGGACTTCCTGGAGGGCGAGGGCGTCTGGCACCGCGACATCAAGCCCGACAACATCGCGATCCGGATCCGTCCCAACCGGACCCGCGAGCTGGTGCTGATCGACTTCTCGCTGGCCGGGTACCCGGTGCAGGAGACCGAGGCGGGCACCGAGGGCTACCTGGACCCGTTCATCGGCGGCCTGACCCGTTCGGTGTACGACGCGCACGCCGAGCGGTACGCCGTCGCGGTGACGCTGCACCAGATGGCGTCGGGCGAGCTGCCCCGATGGGGCGACGGGAAGGCGGCGCCGCGGCAGCTCGACGCCGCCGAGTGGCCCTACCCCACGATCGCCGCCGACGCGTTCGACCCGGCGATCCGGGACGCCCTGGTCGGGTTCTTCCGCAAGGCGCTGCACCGCGACGCCGCCCAGCGCTTCCCTGAGCTCAAGCCGATGCGGGACGCCTTCCGCAAGATCTTCCTGGATCTCACGGTGCGGGCGCCGTCCACCCGGCCGGGCAGCCGCCATCCCGCCGCCGAGGAGGGCGATGCGACCGGCATCGCCGAGGCCGAGCCGTCGACCGCGCAGCGGCAGCGGGACGTGCTCGCGGCGGAGGCCACCCGCGACACGCACCTGTCCGCCGCCGGTCTCACGCCCGCCGCCGAGTCGTTCCTGTACGGGCTCGGCGTCACGACCGTGGGCGAGCTGCTGGAGTACAGCCGCCGCAGTCTCGTCAACGGCCCGGGGCTGGGCCCCAAGACCCGTACCGAAATCCAGCAGCGGCAGCGCGAGTGGGCCGAACGCCTCGGCCGGGCTCCGCGCTCGCCGCTCACGCCCGAGGGCCGCGCGGCCACGGCCGAGGAGCTCAAGGAGACCGGCGCGGCGCAGTCGTCGCCGGCCGGTTCGCAGGCGGACGGCGAGCAGGCCGACGCGGCGGCGGCGCACCGGCTGCGCTCGGTCAGCCTGGACGCGCTGGCCACACTGCTGGTGCCGAAGCTGAAGGCGGACGGCGCCAACCGCAACGAGGTCGAGATCGTCCGGCGGCTGTTGCGGCTGCCCGACGAAACAGGGGCACTGCCGGACCGCGTGCTGTGGCCGACGCAGGCGAAGGTGGCCGGGCCTCTGGACATCACGCGCGGCCGGGTCCCGCAGGTGCTCAAGGAGCAGCGCAGGCGCTGGCGCAAGCTGGCGGCCGTGCGGGAGTTGCGCGCGGAGATCCTGGAGCTGCTGGCCGGGTTCGGGCGGGTGGCGTCGGCGGTGGAGATCGCCGATGTGCTCACCGTCCGGCACGGCACCGAGTACCGGGACACCGAGCTGCGCCGGGCGCTGGGCCTGGCCGTGGTGCGCGCGGTGGTGGAGGCGGAGCAGTACCGGCCCGAGGAGGCCGCGTTCAGCCACATCCCGAACCGGGACACGGACGGCAGCGCGGTCAACGGCGGCCTGCTGGCCCTGGAGGTCGGCGAGGACGACGGCCCTGACACCCCTTCGGCGCCGGGCCTGCTGGACTACGCCGTCCGCCTGGGCAGGGTCGCCGACCGCCTCGCCCGCCTGGACACGCTGCCGACGGCGGCGACCGTCCTCACCGAGCTGGGCACGGAGGACCCGCCGCCCGGCGCTCTGGACTGGGACGAGCGCCGTACGGTCGAGGTCGCCGTGGCCGCGGCCAAGACCGCGGCCGCGACCCCGCGCCTGGAGATCTATCCGCGGACCCTGCCGCTGGTGCGGGCGCTGCGGCTGACGCAGGCGGGCCTGGTCCCGCTGACTCCGGGACTGGCGGAGGAGTACCAGCCCGGCCTGACCGCCGAGGACGTCCACGAGCGCATCCTGACCCGCTTCCCCCGGTTCAACGACGGCGGCGACCGGCTGCCCACCGGCGGGCCGCTGACCCGGGCGCTGCGCGAGGCCGGCTTCGACCTCACCTTGGCCGAACGCAAGGACACCGGTACCCGCAGGTATCTGCCGACCGGCCTGGACATCGCCACCAGCTACATCACTAGGCTCGCCGACCGCCGCTCCACCCGCCGGGGCGGCGCGGCCCGCTACTCGGACGACCCGCTGACCGCCGCCGCCGTCGAGGCCGAGGAACGCCTGGCCGCGTCGGTGCAGCGCGACGGCTTCCGCGTCCTCACCGTCCGGACGGGCCTGACCGTCCAGGCCGTGGCGGAGCTGACGGCCGACCGCTTCGGCGCCGAGCCCTTGTCGGTGACGGAGCTGTTCCTGCGCACCCTGCACGAGCTGGTGCCGCCCGGCACCAAGCCGACCTGGGAGACGATCCTGCGCGCCGACGCCGCCGAGCCGGACAGCAAGGCGGCGCGCAAGTTCAGCGAGTACGCGATCACCGCGTGGGGCCGGATGGAACCGGCGATCCGGGAACGTCTGGCGTCCGGCACCGGACCGCTGCTGCTCACCGATACAACGGCGTTCGCCCGCTACCAGGCGATGGGCACGCTGGCGTCGCTGGCCGCCGCGGCCCGCAGGGGCGGACGGGGACTGTGGCTGCTGTGCCCGCAGAGCGACCCGTTCCGCGAGCCGCGCCTCGCCACAGCCGCCGTCCCGTACCAGGACGCGCTCGGCGAGTGGATCAAGCTGCCGGACTCCTGGATCACCAACGTCCACCGCGCCGCCTGACCCCGAGCAGCCGCGAGCCCCCAGCCCATGAGGGCTGGGGGCTCGCGCACGTGCTCTGCCGGGGAGTCAGGTCAGGTCGTGCTCACCGTTCTTCACACGGCGGGCGAACGCGGCCCAGTCGCCGCTGCCGAACACCAGGCGGGCGCCGTCAGCGTTCTTGGAGTCACGCACCCCGACGCTGCCTGCGAGATCCGCGACCTCTACACAGTCGCTCGTTGCGGGATCGCTTCCGCTGCGACGGGACTTGCGCCATACGGGGCTCATCCGAACCTCTCCATCACTTGCTGAATCAGCTCGGCGGACGCATCCACCGGGAGCGCCCGATCACTGATGCGATCGAAGTTCGCTCGATACGAGCGTACATCCGTGACGTCCACGACAAGTCGCCCACCGATGCTCGCTTCGACATAGACGGCTTCACTGCCGTCCACGGTCATGATCTTGAACGAACCATCCCGCCCCACATGCGCACCCGCGCGCTGAGGGACGATACGCACCGAGATGTTGGGCTGTTCGGCCAACTCCAGGAGCCTGGCGAGCTGACTCTTCATGACCTCGGGCCCACCGATCGGTTGCGTGATGGCTCCCTCGTCGAGCATGACCCAGATACTCGGCGGCGGATCACGAAGCAGACATTCTTGACGCTGCATCCGGACGGCGACTCGCGCGTCGATGTCACGCAGACCCGCCCCGATTGCGACCGCCTGCGCGTACTCCTGAGTCTGGAACAGACCTGGAATCCAGGCGAGCTCCCATATCCGCAGCTCAGAAGCATTGACCTCCATCTCGAAGTGCGTCTTGAACCATTCTGGATCATGGCCGGACTTGGCGAAGAGCACCAAGACCCGGAACAGGTCCTCCGTCTCCCACTCGCGATCAAGAACGCGGGCATGCTTTTCCAGGAGCTTCACCTGACCAGACTCAAGCCGTGAAACACTCGATCGATCAAGATCAAGTATTGCCCCCAGCGCACTACCTGACAGCTTGCGCTCCTCGCGATGTCTGCGCAGCTGAACAGCTATGAGATCCCAGAGCGAACTCTCAGGATTCAGTGACTCTCTGGCGTTCACTCCCCACTCCCCGTTGTTGTATCTGCTGCACGAACCTTCCGAAGGTAACGCTGGAGGTGAATGCTTGTCCCACGAACACCGAACTCCACGGGGGCAAAATGAGTGATCGAAATCGAATCGAAGATCAAGAACTCGCTCAGTTGCGGCGAGACTTCACCGGCCACCGGATCTGGCGGTCGACCCGCTGGGACGGACGACTCGGAGACTGGGTGGCCAGCCTCCATGACCCAACCGCCGGCATCGACCCCACGGTGATCTGTTCGGATGCAACCGCGCTCCGGACCGCCCTGCGCCTGGAGGCTGAGAAGGCTCTTCTACGGGACGCGTCCCGCTGATGGAACACGCGCAACAAGCATCCGCCTGGCTGCCAGGACGCCCCGCAGCCCAGAACGCAGAGCCGTGGCGGGAGGTGCGAGCAGCGCGTCCGGTGCGCAACCCCTCGGGCGCACCGGACGTGCCGCTTCATCTCCCGAGCCAGACACCCATCGCATACATCGAGCAGCGCTTTCCTGGCGTCCGCTGCTGGTGGGGCCTCCACACCTGCAATTGGTGGGCATACATCCCAACTCGATCAGGTGGTCGGCTATTCGAAGCCGCTACTCCAAACGATCTGCTTGCCCGGGTCATGTCACTGCTGACATGAGCTAGCACGCATGGACGAACACGGCCCCACTCAAGATCACTCGAGTGGGGCCGTGTCAACCAGGCGCGATGACCGATTTGGGCCCCCATCGTTGCTCATAGTGTTCAAACAGAGGCATTGACCGTCGATAGCCTGCAAGCTGGAAGAGTTCCGGTATTAACGGCTGATCGGACGGCCCAAGTTGATCGATCGCAAGGCCCTGCTGAACGACCTGAAGAAGCAAGTCCAGAGTTTCGAGAAAGACCTGTCACAGCAGGTCAAGGCCCTTCCTGAGATCAACGCACGGCTTCGAGGCGAGTACGATCAGGCCCGCAAGCTCGGCCGGACGGCAGCCACATGGAACTCCTGGCTGGTAGAGCGCATCACCCAGGTAGCGGTGGCCTGGGTACTCGGCACGGTCTTCGTCCGCTTCTGCGAGGACAACCGCCTCATCCCCGAGCCCTACCTGGCCGCTCCGGAGCCCGATCGGCATGACCTCGCCCGCGCACGCTACGAGGCGTACGTCGAGGAGGACGAGAACCCGACCTATCGAGGCTGGTTGGAACGCGCCTTCGCGGAACTCGGCGAGGGCCAGGCCGGCAAGCTCCTCTTCGACCAGGCCCACAACCCCCTCTTCCAGATCCCGATCAGCCACGATGCCGCAGGAGCTCTCATCACCTTCTGGGCGACCCAAAACGCAGAGGGCGCCCTGGTCCATGACTTCACGGACCCCCTGAACGACGACGGCACCGAGGGTTGGGACACCCGCTTCCTCGGCGACCTCTACCAGGACCTCTCCGAGTCAGCCCGCGAGAAGTACGCCCTGCTCCAGACTCCGGAGTTCGTTGAGGAGTTCATCCTCGACCGCACGATGGACCCCGCCATCCGCGAGTTCGGCTACGAAGACTTCAAGATGATCGACCCAACCTGCGGCTCGGGCCACTTCGTCCTCGGAGCCTTCCGCCGCCTGGTCCGCCTGTGGAACGGCCGCCCACTCGGCCGCGATCTCCCCGAGCGCGTCCGCGCCGCCCTCGACTCAGTCCACGGCGTAGACATCAACCCGTTTGCCATCGCCATCGCCCGCTTCCGCCTCCTTGTAGCAGCCATGGCAGCTGCCAGAGTCCACACTCTGACTGAGGCTGCCAAGCATGAGTGGACAATTAATCTCGCAGTCGGCGACTCACTTATCAAAGCGCGCCAATTTGAGATAACCATCGACTCCGAAGAGCGCAAGGAACCCCCTCTTGACTTCTCATACGCCACTGAGGACATACACGAATACCCTTCCATCCTCCAGGCAGGCCGCTATGACGTCGTAGTCGGAAATCCTCCCTACATCACAGTAAGAGATGGGAGCCTCAACAAGCTTTATCGTGACCTTTATGATACATGCGCCGGAACCTATGCTCTTTCAGTTCCTTTCGCTCAGAGATTTTTCGAACTCGCTAATAGCGATACAACCGGCGACCACTATGGCCGAGTCGGGCAAATAACAGCTAATTCGTTCATGAAGCGCGAGTTCGGCAAGAGTCTGATAGAGCAGTACTTCGCTAATCACGTCGAACTAACGGAAGCGATCGACACCTCCGGCGCCTACATTCCCGGCCACGGAACACCGACAATCATTCTTATCGGACTCCCACGTTCCGGCACCAAGCGCTCTCTCTCGATTCGAACAATACGAAGCATCCAAGGCGAGCCAAGCGCACCACCTGAAGGCGAAACTGGTTTCGTCTGGGAGGCGATTGTCGACCAGATCGACAGACCAGGTTCGACAAGTCGCTGGGTCGCATGTGACGATCTCGACCGAGACCGCTATTTTCGGAATCAGCCATGGATCCTTGTTGACGGCGGCCTCGAAATGGTCGAAAGAATGACCGTATCAGCCACTCAGCCTCTGAAAACGATCACAACTGCTTCCATTGGAGGCGCGGTACGCGTCGGCGCGGACGAGGCGTTTATCCGTCCCGCCAAAACTGCATTCGATGACTCCAGTATCGTCCCTCGCCGTCGGCTAGTTGTCGGCGAATCCGTTAGAGACTGGGGAGAGGCCACAACTGACGTGATCCTTTTCCCCTACGCAGAGCAGCTAGACCCGGGTGCAGTTGAGCAGGAACTGTGGCCTCTGCGTCACCTCCTTGCAAGTCGCAGAACTTTTCAAGGAAAGATGGCAGATGCAGGGCTGCAGTGGTGGGAATACATGCAGTACACCAAAACAACCTATGAGACTGACCTTTCTATAACCTTCGCGGAAGTTGCAACCGGGAATCACTTCACGCTTGACCGAGGAGGCAGTGTCTTCAAACAGACTGCGCCAGTAATCAAGCTCGCCACCAAGACTGCAAGAGAGCAGCTAGGGATCCTCGGATTACTTAATAGCTCCACTGCATGCCTCTGGCTGAAACTTAATTGCCACAACAAAGGAATTCGAGGCGAAGGCGGTGGCTTTACGAGTGCAGAATGGGAGCGCTTCTACCAGTTCAATGGAACTACTGTCGAGCGATTCCCGCTTCCGATTGAGCGTCCCGTCGAGCTTTCCCTTCGGCTCGACGAGCTGGCTAGGGGTCTACTAAAAGTAACACCTCAGACCGTCAGTAGATTTCCAATCATCACGGTGTCGACCCTCCGTGAAGCGAAATCCACTTGGGCAACTCTCCGGGCACGGATGATCGCGCTTCAGGAGGAGTTGGACTGGCAGGTCTACTCGCTTTATGGGCTCTATCCGGAGGACCTGCGGGTTCCTGCGGAGGACGTTCCTGAACTGGCTCTTGGGGAGCGGGCATTCGAGATCGTGCTGGCTCGGAAGATTGCCAAAGGCGAGGCCTCGGACGAGTGGTTCAAGCGGCATGGCTCGACTCCGGTCACCGAGATCCCGTCGCACTGGCCGGAGTCGTACAAGCAGGTCGTCCAGAAGCGGATCGACGCTATGGAGTCCTCTCGTGCCATTGGCATGATCGAGCGACCTGAGTACAAGCGGCGGTGGGCCACTGAGGGGTGGGACGCGCTTCAGGAGAAGGCCCTCCGATCCTGGCTGCTCGACCGAATCGAGAAACGGGAGCATTGGTTCGACGCCAACGATCAACCGGTCATCCTCACGCTCTCGCGGGTGATCGACCTGCTGTCCCGGGACGACGACTTCGTGTCCGTGGCCGGCATCTACCGGCCTCGCGAAGAACTGTCCAAGGTCGTCGCCGGGCTGATGGCGGACGAGCACGTTCCCTTCATCGCGGCGCTCCGTTACAAGCCGTCCGGGTTGCGCAAGCGAGAAGACTGGGAGCACGTCTGGGACCTCCAGCGGCAGGAGGACGCGGAGACCGACGAGTACGCCAAGCGGCGGATCCGGGACTCCATTCCCACTCCCCCGAAGTACTCCTCGGCCGACTTCCTCAAGCCCTCGTACTGGCGGGCGCGCGGGAAGCTCGACGTTCCGAAGGAACGGTTCATCTCCTATCCGAGCACGCTTGGCGGTCAACCTCAATTGTTCGGCTGGGCCGGGTGGGATCACCTGGAGCAGGCGCAGGCGCTCGCCACGTACTTCACCAACCACGCCATGACGCGGGACGAGATCGCTCCGTTCCTCGCCGGGCTGCTGGAGCTCCAGCCGTGGCTGGGGCAGTGGCATGACGACTTCCATCCTGCCTACTCCGGTTCCCCCGCCGGGTTCTTCAACGGATACCGGCAGCAGGTGGCGGGCGAGCACGGCCTGACCGACGACGACCTGAAGAACTGGCGGCCCGCGCCCGCCGCGCGAGGCCGCAGAACGGCCAGGAAGACCAGCAGCGCGCAGTAACCGATCCGCGGAAAGGAGAGAAGGTACTCATGGCACAGCAGCCGCCGCTGCTCCGCGACCTCATCCCCATCAAGGAGTCCATCTCCACCTCGGACTACGTGCTGAGGCTCGCCGAGGCCACCACCCCCGAGGGGGTCGAGCGCGCTCTCGACAACTACGTCGTCACCGACCGGCTGCGGCAGAACTTCACCGAGGCGCTGGACCTCATCAAGTCGGCGGTGGACGGCCAGACGTCCAAGGCCGCCTACCTGCACGGCTCGTTCGGTTCCGGTAAGTCGCACTTCATGGCGGTGCTGTACGCGCTGCTATCCCGCCATCCCAAAGCCTGGGGTGCCCAGGACTTCGACCCGGTGCTGACGCGGCACGAATGGCTACAGTCCAGTGGCAAGAAGTTCCTGCTGGTGCCGTACCACATGCTCGGTGCACAGTCGCTAGAGCAGCGGGTCCTCGGCAAGTACGCCGAATACATCAGGGAGCTACACCCGGACGCGCCCGTTCCGCAGGTCTACAAGACCGACGCGCTGTTCGAGGACATCCGGCGGCTGCGCGCGAGCATGGGCGACGAGGCCGTTATCCGGGGCCTGGGCACCTCCTCCACCGGCGACGACGGCGATGACGAGGACGAGTGGGGCGACTCGTTCGCGTGGACGCCGGAACTGCTCGACCAAGCAATGGCCGCCGAGGAATGGCACGGCGTCCAGGACGAGGACGACGAGGCGGAACGGCAGCGCAAGAAGAGCGCCCTCGACCTCGTCAACCCGTCGACTCCGGTCGAGCTGCGCGCCAAGCTGGTGCACGAGGCGTCCACCAACCTCCTCCCGGGCTTCTCTAAGAAGGCCGTCGAGAACGGCGACGGCTTCGTCTCCCTCGACGCCGGCCTGTCGGTCATCGCCGAGCATGCCAAGTCGCTCGGGTACGACGGGCTGGTCCTGTTCCTGGACGAGCTGGTGCTGTGGCTGGCCACGCTCATCCACGACCAGAAGCTGGTGGCCCGCGAGGCCGGGAAGATCACCAACTTCGTGGAGGGCGGCGACGCGCGGCGCGCCATCCCCGTCGTGTCGTTCATCGCCCGCCAGCGCGACCTTCGCGAACTGGTCGGCGAGGAGGTGTCGGGGGCGGCCGAGGCGGCCATCCAGGACACGCTGAACCTGGCGTCCGGGCGCTTCGACAAGATCACGCTTGAGGACCGGAACCTGCCGCAGGTCGCGCACGCGCGGCTGCTCACCCCCATCGGAGGGGAGAACGGCCCAGCGGCCCGGGAGATCGACCAGGCTTTCGAGCGCACCAAGGCGCTCGGCCCCAACATCTGGGACACCCTGCTCGGATCCGACAAGAGCACCACAGGCGCCGACGAGGAGTCGTTCCGGCTCACGTACCCGTTCTCGCCGGCGTTCATGGACACGCTCGTCCACATCTCCTCGGCGCTGCAGCGGTCCCGGACCGGCCTGAAACTGATGGGCGAGCTGCTGGCCGCCAACCGCGACCATCTGCGGCTCGGTGACCTGATCGCGCTCGGCGATCTCTACCCGGTGATCGCCAGGGGCGGGGACCGGCCGTTCGTGGACGACCGGAAGGTGCTGTTCGCCGCCGCGGACAAGCTCTACATGACCAAGCTGCGCCCCTACCTCCTCAACACCTACGAGGTCACCGAGGAGGACGTCCAGCGCTACCTGCGCGACCCCGCGAGCATCGCCGACCAGCGGCTGGCCCAGAAGTGCAAGCTGTTCACCGGCGACAACCGGCTGGTCTGCACGCTGCTGCTGTCGGCGCTGGCGCCCAGCGTGCCCGCGCTCAACGACCTGACGTTGCGCCGCCTCGCCGCGCTGAACCACGGCTCGGTCGTCGCGCCGATCCCCGGCAGCGAGGCCGGGATCGTCCAGAACAAGGTCAAGGAATGGGCGGCCCGCTTCCCCGAGATCAAGCAGGTCGGCACCGCCGCCAACCCGGGCGTCCGGCTGGAGCTGAGCGGCGTCGACGTCGACTCGGTCATCGCCAACGCCCGGGTCAACAACAACCCCGGCAACCGCGCCGCGCTGGCCCGCCGCCTGCTCATCGAGGAGCTGGGGGTCGACCACACCGACGGCCGCCTCGGCGGCGACGAGCTGAACCTGGTCTGGAAGGGCTCGCAGCGCACCCTCGAAGTCGTCTTCGGCAACGTCGCCGATGAGGACGAGCTGCCCGACCACGACCTGGTGCCGCAGCTCGACGGCCGCTGGCGGATCGCGGTCGACCTGCCGTTCGACGAGAGCAACTACGGCCCGGCCGAGGACGTCAACCGCATCCAGCGGCTCCGAGAGAAGCAGCGCGAGCCCGTCCAGACGGTCGCGTGGCTCCCGACCCACCTGTCGGCGCAGCGCTACGAGGACTTTCAGCGGCTCGTCATCATCGACAAGGCGCTGGAGGACGAGCAGCGGTTCGCCACCCAGTACGCAGGCCACCTCAACGCCGACAACCGGGAGCGTGCCAAGACCCTGCTGGGAGACCAGCGCGCCGCTCTGGTCTCCCAGATCAAGGACGCCTTCAAGCAGGCGTACGGGCTCAAGCCCAAGGAGGCCACGCACGTCCAAGTCGAGTTCGACCAGCACTTCCAGCCGATCCCCGGCGACCTGCCCGATCTGAAGGTCCAGTTCGGGCAGTCGATGCGCGAGGCCGTCCGGCACATCGCGGGCCGGCTGCTGGAGGCCCAGTACCCGGCGCACCCCGACCTCGACCAGGGCGGCACCGGAACCCCGGTGAAGCTCGCCGATGCCAAGACCGTCTTCGGGCACGTTCGGGCCGCCGCCGAAGCGCGCGACAACCAAGTCGAGGTCCCCTCCAAGGACCGCAAGCTGATGACCCGGCTCGTCGGGCCGCTGCGCCTGGGTGTCCAGCGGGAGGCGTACTTCAAGCTGTCGCACGAATGGGCCGACCACTTCCGGATGCAGGCCCGCGCCGACGGCATCACCGGCGACCTGTCCCTCATCACGCTGCTGGACTGGATCGACCGGCCCCAGCCGCGCGGACTCGACGCGTTCCTCGGGCACCTGATCGTCGCCTCGTTCGCCGAGCTGGACGACCGGGTGTGGGTGCGCGGCGGGGTCCCCCTCGAACCCGCACCTGACCTGCACCAGATCAAGAACGGCGACGCGCTGCGCGCCCAGCCCCTCCCGAGCGAGGAGGACTGGAACGCCGCGCGAGAACGCTTCCACGCGATCTTCGGGAAGACCGCGCCGAGCCTGCTGCGCGGGCGGCTGGTCAGCCAGCTCGCCCGGCAGATCACCGAGGCGGCCAGGGAGCGCCGGAGCGCGGCCGAGGACCTGGTCCGCCAGCTGGACGAGCACTCCGCCTTCCTCGGGCTGGACGAGACCGACGACGCCGGGCGGCTCCAGATCGCCCGCCGCTCGGTGGACCTGCTGAAGGAGCTGGAGGCGGCCGGGCAGCGCAGCTCGGGCGCGAAGAAGACCGTCGAGGCCCTTGCCCGGTTCCCCCTGGGTGAGGTGAGCGCCGAGCGGTACGGGAGGTCCATCGCGCACGCTCACAAGGTCGCCGTGGCACTGGCCGGGGCGTCCTGGGACATCATCGCCCTCGCCGACCGGCACGGCCCCGATGGCAAGGCCCTGCTGGAATCGCTTCGCGGGATCGCCCGTGCCGACCAGTTGACCGCCGACCTCGCCGCCGCCCTCCAGGACACCCGCGACAAGGTCACCGAACTGCTCCACCGCATCTCTCCGCCCGACCCACCGGACCCGGACCCGACACCGCCGCCGCCCCCTCCGAAGGCCCCGGACGACGTCGATCTGGGGAACGACTCCAGCCATCCTCCCGTTAGAGGCGACGGCAAGGAGCGGCCCGATGAGGGGACGGCGCCGGCACGCACGGGGACGCGGCGGGCATCGGCGTCACGGGCGGCGGAGGCGCTGAACGAGGAGCTCAGGAAGCTGCCCGGTGACGCGACCGTCGAGATCACCTGGCGGGTAGTGGACTGATGTCCGCGACCACCACCGGCCACAGCGCGCTGCGGCTCACCGTCCCGACCGTCACCCAGTACCTCGCCGCCAGGCGCAGGCTGAACGAGCACCCGAAACGCCGGGTCGTGCTGCTGCGCGCCGTCCCGGAATGGGACGCTCCCGAGGAGCTGTCCTGGGGCACCGATCAGCGGGCGCGGGTCGTCCCGGCGCCCTCACCGCTCGCCGTCCACGAACTGGTGCTGGAGCACCTCGCACCGGGCGCCGACGGCGGCCCCGAAGTGCTCGTGGTGCTGACCGACCGGGAGGAGGGCGAGCTGGATCCGGGGATCCTCGCCCGCGTCCACCGGCAGCGGATCGAGATCGTCGACAACTGGAGTCTCGTCCTGGAGACGTTCGGCACCGACCAGGGCGACCCGCGCCTGCGCGGCCACGGCTGGGCCGCCGAGGCCCTTCTGGACGCCACACCGCCGGGCGGCTGGCCACCGCTCGCCGACCGCGTCCTGTCCAGGCGGACCGCGCTCGCGTCGCTGGCCCTGCGCCGGCTCCGGCTCGGACGCTACGCCGCCGAGGGCGTGGCCGACGGCGAGGCCGCCGACTCCGGCGACGGTCTCGACCCGCCCGCGCTGCTGCGCTGGTCGCTCGCCCCGGGAGGGCCCGGTCGGCTGCGGGCCCTGCGCCGCCCCGAACGCGACGGGCTGATCTCTTTTCTGAGCGAGGAGGAGCAGGCCGGGGCCGCCGGACGGATCCTGTTCGCGCTCGTCGAGGCCGAGCACGGTGCGGACGCCGTACCGTTCGGGTTGCTCTGCGCGGCGCTGTGGCTGGACGCCCCCGCCGATACCGGCACCTACCTGGCGCGCGGGCGGATCGAGAGCTGGCTGGGCGACCCGCCGCCCGTCACCGGAGAGGCCCTGGACAGCTACCTGTGCAGGTTCGGGAAAGCCTGCCGGGAGTTCACCGGAATGCTGCTGGCGGCGGGCCGCGGCAACGGCAACGAGGCCGCGCGCGACGCCCGGCGCGACACCGACCGCGTCCTGAACCGCGCCTCCGAACTGGCCCGCCAGTTCGGGATCGAGGAGCCGATCTCGCACAGCACCGTGCTGCCCGAGGGCCTGAACCGGCGGTTCACTTCCCTGGGGCACGCTCTGCGCGAGGGGGAGCTCGACGCGATCCTCGCCCGGCTGGACGAGTTGGCCGCCCACGAGCTGGCCGGCGGCCACGACGCGAAGATCCGCATCGAGCGGGCCCGGATGGCGGCCCGGCTCGCCCACTGGCTCGCCACCGGCCCCGCCATCGACGCCCCCACGGTGGCGGCGGCGATCGGCCGGCACGTGGCCGAGACCGGCTGGGTCGACCAGGCCCTCGACCACATCGAGGCCGGCGGCGACCCCGACCCGGTGCTCAAGTCCGCGTACGACCTGATCGGCGAACGGGTCCGCGACGTCCGCAGGCGCATCGACCGGTCCTTCGCCCGCGAGCTGGAGAAGTGGACGGCCGCGGGCACCGACCCCGGGTCCATGCTGACCGTGGAGACCTTCCTTCCCCGGGTCGTCAAGCCGCTGGTGGCGGCCAAGCCGGCGCGCCGGCTCCTCCTCCTCGTCCTCGACGGCCTGAGCGCCGCCATCGGAGCCGAACTCGCCGAGGAGCTGCGCCGCCACTGGGCCGAGTATGACCCGCTGCCGGACACCTCGGGCAGGCGCCCCCGCCGCCGGGCCATGGCCGCGGCCCTGCCCACCCTGACGGCCGTCTCGCGGACGTCGCTGTTCGCCGCAACGCTGGTGAAGGGCTCGCAGGCCGACGAGAAGCGGCTGTTCCCCCGGCATCAGTTCTGGGGCAGCGCGAACGCCGGCGTCTTCCACAAGGACGACCTGCGAGGCGAGACCGCCGGATCCCCGTTCAGCGAGGCGCTGGTCGACGCACTGGCCGATGAGAAGGCCCATGTCGCCGTCGTGCTGAACACCGTGGACGATCGGCTCGCCAAGGAGCAGAAGCTCGGCGACGCGACCTGGCGCCTAGAGCACATCGGCGCGCTGCGGGCCCTGCTGGGGGAGGCCGCCAACCGCGGCATGGCGGTGATCCTCACTAGCGACCACGGGCACGTCGTGGACCGCCGTGGCACGAAGATCGACGGGACCGGCGTCGATTCCGCGCGGCACCGCTTGGCGGCCGGCTCCGGCGGCTCTCTGGCCGACGGGGAGGTCCGGCTGGCCGGGCCACGGGTCGTCCAGGACGCGCCGGGCGGCGAGATCGTCGCGCTGTGGGACCGCGACCTGCGCTACACAGCGCAGAAGGCCGGCTACCACGGCGGTGCCTCGCTCTCCGAGTTCACCATCCCCGTGCTGGCGTTCCTGCCGTTCAACGCCGCGCCGCCCAAGGGCTGGCGGGAGCTGGGCGACCAGCGGCCCGCCTGGTGGCGGCTGGAACCCGAACGCATGCCCGCGCCGGCCGAGCACGTCTCGCCACCGGAATCGGCGGAGACGCAGGCACCGGCCGAGCCGACCGAGCCGGCGCCGTCCTCCGACGCCCTCTTCGACATCGACCTCGGCACCGCGGCCCCATCGCCCGCGGCGCCTGAACCCCCGGCGCCCCAGGCCGTACCGGCCCGCGACGACCTCGCCGCGGCGCTGCTCAGGTCGGACGTCTTCGCCGAACAGCTCGACCTGGTGGCGCGCAAGCCACCCCCCGGCAAGGTCGAGGAGGCGGTGCGGGCCCTGCTGGACTCCCCCACGCTGCCGACCACCGCGCTCGCCCAGCGCGTCGGGTACAAGCCCGACCGTGCCAGCGGGTTCGCCGCCGTGCTCGCGCAGGTGCTCAACTACGACGGCGTCCAGGTCCTCGAAACGCTGCCCGACGGCCGCACGCTGCGCCTGCACACCGCCCGGCTCCGCGAGCAGTTCGACCTGCCGGGGTGATGGGACACTGAGGCACGTGAGCACCACACGGCCCAGCCGGGTCAGCGCCGCCCGCCGCCGCGCCGTCATCGACGCGCTGCGGCGCGGCGCCGTCCCCGACAGCGGGCTGGACCTGCTGGCCACCGGACTCGACCGCTTCGAGGCCGCCCTCGACGGCGAACTCGACGCGGTCGCGTCCGGCGGATCGGTCTTCAAGGCCGTCCGCGGCGAGTACGGGTCCGGAAAGACGTTCTTCTCCCGCTGGCTCGGCGAGCGCGCCAAGCGCCGCAACTTCGCAGTCGCCGAGGTGCAGATCTCCGAGACCGAGACGCCGCTGCACCGCCTCGAAACCGTCTACCGGCGGCTGACCGAACGGCTCACCACGGCCAGCTTCCCGCCGAGCGCGCTGCGCCCGGTCGTGGACGCCTGGTTCTACGCGCTGGAAGAGGACTCCCTGGCGGCCGGAGCCGCCGAGGAGGACCTCCCGGCCGAGGTGGACCGGCTGCTGGTCGCGCGGCTCGCCGAGGTGTCGCGGCACGCGCCGTCGTTCGCGGCCGCACTGCGCGGCTACCGGGCGGCGCTCACCGCCGGGGACGAGGCCACCGCCGCCGCCGTACTGGCCTGGCTCGGCGGCCAGCCGCACGTCGCCGCCGCGGCCCGCCGCGCCGCCGGAGTGCGCCGCGACCTCGACCACTTCGGCGCGTTCGGCTTCCTGCAAGGGCTGCTGACCGTACTCCGTGACTGCGGGCACCCTGGCCTGCTGGTCGTACTGGACGAGGTCGAGACCCTGCAACGGGTCCGCTCCGACGCCCGGGACAAGGCACTCAACGCGCTGCGCCAGCTCATCGACGAGGTCCACGCGGGCCGCTTCCCCGGCCTCTACCTGATGATCACCGGTACCCCCGCGTTCTACGACGGCACCCAGGGCGTGCACCGGCTCCCGCCCCTCGCCCAGCGGCTGGCCACCGACTTCACCACCGACCCGCGCTTCGACAACCCGCGCGCCGTCCAGGTCCGGCTTCCCGGCTTCACCCTCGAATCGCTGACCGGGCTCGGAATCACCATCCGCGACCTGTACACCGCGGGCGCCGACGCCCCCGAACGGATCGAGGCGCTCGCCGGCGACGCCTACATCACCGACCTCGCCGCGGCGGTCGGCGGCGCCCTCGGCGGCAAGGTCGGCGTCGCACCGCGGCTGTTCCTCAAGAAACTGGTCGGCGACGTCCTGGACCGCATCGACCAGTTCCCCGACTTCGACCCCCGCGTCCACTACAAGCTCACCGTCACCGGCACCGAACTCACCGACGTGGAACGCAACCTCGCAGCGGACGACATCGATCTGGACGTGTGATGGAGCGGCTGCACCCGGTCGTTCTGCATCACATCGTCAACACGCTCGAATGGCCCGACCTGCGTCCCCTCCAGCGCCAGGCCATCGCTCCGATCCTCGATGGCGACGACGCGCTGCTGCTGGCACCGACCGCCGGTGGGAAGACCGAGGCCGCCGCGTTCCCCATCCTCACCGCGATGGCCGAGCGGGAATGGACCGGCGTCTCGGTGCTCTAC
Organism: Spirillospora sp. NPDC029432; assembly: GCF_040703975.1. Lineage (NCBI taxonomy): Bacteria > Bacillati > Actinomycetota > Actinomycetes > Streptosporangiales > Thermomonosporaceae > Spirillospora > Spirillospora sp. NPDC029432. The sequence goes on along the minus strand of NZ_JBEZWH010000004.1, from coordinate 56,905 downwards.
CTGTGCCCGCTGAAGGCACTGCTCAACAACCTCGCACCTCGCCTCGACCGGTACACCGGCTGGCTCGGCCGCCGTACCGGACTCTGGCACGGCGACACCCGCGAAGCCGAACGGCGGCGCATCCGGCTCGACCCGCCGGACATCCTGCTGACCACCCCGGAATCGCTGGAGTCCATGCTCATCAGCTACAAGACCGACCACGCCCACCTGCTCGGCAAGATACGCGCGGTCATCGTCGACGAGGTGCACGCCTTCGCCGGCGACGACCGCGGCTGGCACCTGCTCGCCGTGCTGGAACGCCTCACCCGCGTGACCGGCCGTCCCATCCAGCGGATCGGCCTCTCCGCCACCGTCGGCAATCCTGACCGGCTCCTGGCATGGTTACAGGGCTCGGGCACGGGCACCCGTCCCGCCCGCGTCGTCGCACCCGAGGCGGGAACGGCGGCGGCGCCGGGCACCCGGATCGAACTCGACTACGTCGGCTCCATCGAGAACGCCGCCAAGGTCATCGCCACCCTGCATCCCGGCGAGAAGCGGCTGGTGTTCTGCGACTCGCGCAGCCAGGTCGAGCAGCTCGGCGCCGCTCTGCGCGCCCGCGACGTCACCACGTTCCTATCTCACGCCTCCCTGTCGGCCGACGAGCGGCACCGCTCCGAGCAGGCGTTCTCCGAAGCACGCGACTGCGTGATCGTCTCGACGTCCACCCTCGAACTCGGCATCGACGTCGGCGACCTGGACCGCGTGATCCAGATCGACTCCCCCGCCACCGTGGCCTCGTTCCTGCAACGCCTCGGGCGCACCGGCCGCCGCCCCGGCACCGGACGGTCCTGCCTGTTCCTCGCCACCCGGGACCAGGCACTCCTCCAGGCGGCGGGACTGCTGTTGCTTTGGGGACGGGGATGGGTCGAGAACGTCACCGCACCGCCGGAGCCGCGCCACCTGGTGGCCCAGCAGATCCTGGCCATCGCCCTCCAGGAGCACCGGTTCGGGAACCGGACGTGGGCGCGGCACTGGAACGGCCTGCCGCCGTTCGACCGCTCCGGCGAGCCCGTCCTGCGCCACCTCGTCAACGAGGGCTTCCTCGACGAGGACGGCGGCATGCTCTTCATCGGCCCTGAAGCCGAGAAGAGGTTCGGCCACCGGCACTTCATGGACCTGACCGCGTCGTTCACGGCACCGCCGCAGTTCACCGTCCTGGCCGGGCGCGCCGAGATCGGCCGTACGGACCCGTCCGTGCTCACCGAGGAGCGGCCCGGCCCGCGCCGCATCCTGCTGGCCGGACGCACCTGGCAGGTCGGCCACATCGACTGGAAGAGGCGCCGCTGCTTCGTCGAACCGGCCGAGGGGGAAGGCGTCGCGAAATGGACCGCGGGCGGCATCGCGGGCCTGTCGTTCGAACTGACCCGCGCCATGCGTGACGTCCTACTCGGCGCCGACCCGCCCGTCACCCTCACACGCAGGGCGACCACACGCCTCGCCCGCCTGCGCACGGACGAGGCGACGGATGCGGTGCACCCTGCCGGGTCTGTCATCGCGGTCACCGGCACCGACGTTCGGTGGTGGACGTGGGCCGGATACCGCGCCAACGCCACCCTGACCGCCACGCTCTCCTCGGTGACAGATCCGGCGCAGCGGCCGACCGACCTGTACCTACGGCTCCGCCAAGACCTGACTCCGGACATGTGGCGGGCCGCGCGGGCTGAAGCGCCGCTCGTCCTGCCCGAGGTCGACGCCCGCGCCGTTCGGGGGCTGAAGTTCTCGGCGGCCCTCCCGGCGCGCCTCGCGGCCGCGACCGTGGCCGCCAGGCTCGCCGACCTCGACGGGGCCCGAAAAGTCCTCGACGAACCCACCCGCTTCAGCACCCATACTTCTTAGGCTCGCCTCAGCCTGACCACGGCGACCTGACATAACCGCACCGCTGGCCAACCCTCACCCGCTCACTGACTACCTACGACCTTTAGGACTTACTCGTCTGCGGTTAGCGCAGCCTGGTGGGCTTCTTCCGCTGGGACGCTTGGTGAATGCCGACGAATCAGTCAGGTCTGTGGGCGATCACCTGCGCGATGCAACTGAGACCAAAGAGTCCCCCGTTACTTGTGCAGTGCTCGGCAGAAGCACCGAATCGAACCCCTCCTCAATGCAGGAGGTCTTGGTGCATACTGCCCGTACTCGGCGGGTTCAGACGGGGCGGTGGTCTGGGGCGATGGGGGCGGACGAAGCATGGCACCTGGTTCGTTACTTCTGTTGCGATGAGCGAACGGCGAAATATGGGCCCTATGTCCGGCTGATCCCCGATGAGGATCCAGAACCCAGCGTTCTGCTCGACGGCCGTCTGTACTGCTTCCCGCTGATGGAAGGCGATGACGCCTATGGGAGGGGCGTCAACGTCGAGGTCTATCTCGGGCTCTCCAAGCTGGGCGGGCTGCTGTGGGATCAGGAGATCCGGGCATTGCTGCGGCTGTCGGGACTCGACCATCCGGCGCTGCCGGAGTTGCTGGCGGGCGGCTACCAGACCGCCGAGGCAGCGGCGAAGGCGGGCGTGCCGGACGTCGACGGCGTGGCGTTCGTGGCCACCGAGGGTGCCGACCTCACGCTCGCGGACGTGGGATCCGAGGTCTACCGGAAGGACCCGCTGGAAGCGCTGCGGCAGTTCGAGCATCTGGCGGACGGCCTGGCGGTCCTGCACGACGTCGGTCTCTCGCACCGGAACCTCTGGCCGGGCGCGGTCGACCACGCCCGTGACCGGGGTGGCGGCCAGCGGCTGCGGCTGGCCAGGTTCGAGCTGAGCGCTTTCGTGTCCAACCTGCTCAGCGGTACGGCGGTCGACTCGCTGGCGGCGCGGGAGGAGGTCCGCCGGCTCGTCCTCGGGCAGGGGGCCGATCCGCTGCCGTACCTGCCGCCCGAACGGCTGCGGTTCCTGCTGCCGCTGGACGGCGAGACGCAGCCCGTCACCGAGAGCGCCAAAGCCGATGTCTACGGTCTGGGCGCGATCGTGTGGGAGTGGTTCGTCGGCCCGTTCCCCGGAGGGCTGCCGCGCGAGATTCCGGACGGGGCGGACGGTGTGCGCGAGGCGCGCGAGGCGCTGGACCGGCACGGTGATCACCTGCGCACCGCGTTGGCCAGGGCCGACGTGCCCAAGGGGATCCGCGAGCTGCTGCTTCGGATGCTCCACGCCGAGCCTGACGGCCGTCCCACCGCCGAAGAGGTCGTCAACGAGCTCAGCGAGACGCACGAGGCCAACGTCGTCGAACTCGGCGCAGCCGTGCATGAGACCCCCTACCTGGTGGCGTTCATGCCGGACAAGTGCGACGAGACGCTCGGCAGGTGGCAGTGGCTGGAGTTCGACGCCGACACGCCTGAGGGCATCCACGAGACCATCGCGCTGCTGAAGGAGGACCTGAAGGGCGCCGTGGTGGTGCATTCCAAGGACGGCGCCGAACCGTACGTGGACGGGGGCGAGACGGCGGCCAAGAGGGAGGCCACCACCGCGCTCCTGGGCACGCGCGCCGTCTGGTTCTGCCAGATCTTCCGCCGGAACGTCGCGCACGGCCGTGGCGAGCAGCTACCCGAGGTGCTGCTCATCAAATACGTGGCCCGGCGCGACTCGCACAAGCTGCGGACCAGGCTCGACGACCTCAAGGCGGGGTCGCGCGAGCGCCACCTGCCGGAGATCACCCTGTTCGACTACCGGGTTCCCGGAGTCCGGATGGACGCGATGCGCCGGGAGCGCCCGTCCTGGGTGCGGTTCCTGGAGACGGTGACGCCGGTGAGCCGCGTGTCCGAGCGGGAGCTGGACTACCAGCGCGCGATCGACTGGCTGCTGCAGTACCAGGGCGTGGAGCTCCAGGCCCGCCGCTATCCCTACAAGCTCGATCCGGACGCCGCCGCGGGCCCTGATGGCCACGTGCTGGCCTACTGGGACCGGACGCGGGACAGGGACCGGATCTACAAGCAGGCCCTGCTCACCAAGTACGCCAGCTACCCCGATCTGCGTCCGGACTTCGGCGACTTCTTCGGACGCCTGGAGAGCGAGGACAGCGGCAGCGCCGACGTGGAGGTGTATCCGGGCGACAGCGACCGCAAGGACTCCGGCGTGCAGGGGATCGCGGCGGAGGTGGTGCGCGGTGACGGGCGCGACCGCGTTATCCTGCGCCGGAAGCCAGGCCAGCCGAAGATCCCGTCCAGCGGCTGGATCCGGCCGGCCGACGACAGCGGTTCCGAGGCGGTGCTGGCCCGCCAGGCCGAGGCGCGCTGGGAGCTGTTCGCGATGCGGCAGCTGACCCGGCAACTGCGCACTCCCACGGCCGTGCGCACGCTGCCGGACCGGTGGAAGAAGGCGGGGGATCGCCTGCTGGAGGGGGGCGCGAAGGCCGTCCAGGACATCCTCACGCACGAGCCGTTCTTCGCGCTGCAGGGCCCTCCCGGCACCGGGAAGACCACGGTGACGTCGCGCGCCATCGCCGCCTACCTCCAGGAGTGGCCGACCCACCGGATCCTGGTGTCAGCCCAGTCCAACTTCACCCTCGACAACCTCGCCGCCCGCATCCTCAAGGACATCGGCGCCCGCGACGACAAGGGGCCGACCGACCGGCGCGCCGACGTGCCGATCGCGCTGCGGATCGTGTCGCAGCGCGGCACCCCCGACGAGACGGTGAAACCGTGGCTCCGCGACGACCTGGCCGTCCGCCGCTTCCGCCAGATGCGCGCGCACGTGGACGGCATGTTCGCCAAGGGGCTGGACGAGGGCCTGCGCCCGGTCTTCGGCTTCTGGCGCGGGCTGCTCGACGAGGAGGGCGGCGAGTCGGTCCTCGCCGAGCTGGCCGACCGGCTGCAGCGCGGCGCGAACATCGTGTTCGCCACCTGCGCCACGGCGACGACCCGCAACCTGGGCGCGACCGGCGCCGCCTCGTCCTTCGACTGGGTGGTGGTGGAGGAGGCCGCGAAGGCGTGGCCGACCGAGCTGGCGATCCCGCTGGTCCGCGGCACCCGGTGGACGCTCATCGGCGACCACTTCCAGCTGCCCGCGCACCGCCGCGACGAGGTGGTGCGGTTCCTGGACGCGTGCGTCGGCGACCCCAACGCCGGGATCTCCATCGTCGGGGACAAACGGCACACCTATATCGACGCCTTCGACCTCTTCCGCAGCCTGTTCGAGCCGAAGCCGGGGCCGGCGTCCGTGGAGCGGCCCACCGCCATGCTGTCGACGCAGTTCCGGATGCGTGAACCCATCGCCCAGGTCATCAGCCGGGTCTTCTACCCGCGAGAACCGGCCGCCGGCGAACCGCCGCCCGAGGATGGGCTGCCGTCGGGTGGACTGGCCACCCACCACAACGAGGAACCGTCACCGCTGCGGGCTCCGCACTGGCTCCGGGAGCGGGCCCTCGTGTGGGTGGACACCGACGGGCTGGCGCACTGCGAGGAACGCCCCTACTGGAAGAACGAGGGGGAGGCGGAGCTCATCAACTCCATCGTGTCGTCGATGGAACCCCGTCCGGTGCCGGGCCGCGACGGCTACACGGCCGAGCCGCTCGCCGTGCTGACGCCCTACCGGCAGCAGGCCGATGTGCTCCGCCGCTACGGCGATCTCGCACCGCACGTCCAGACCATCCACGCGTTCCAGGGCCGCGAGGCCGACATCGTGGTGGTGTCGCTGGTGCGCAACAAGACGCGCGGCGCGGGCGGCGCGGCCGAGAGCTACGGCCATCTGAGCCGCCCGGACCTGGTCAACGTGATGTTCTCGCGGGCCCGCAGGCTGCTGGTGATCGTCGGCGACTACCAGCACTTCGCCCGGTACGAGGACGGGCGCGGCGACTTCTGGCGGCAGGTCTGCCAGGCGGTCGACCACTACGGGCACATCCACAACGCCTCCGATGTGCTGCGGCTGGAGGAGCTGTGAGCGGCGCCGTCACCGTCTACGTCCCGTGCGACGTGGTGAGCATCGCAGTGCGCATGGGCTACGGGGACTCGCTCTCGCTCATGGAGGAGCTGGTCCTGCGCGCGGTACACGCGGGCCTGATCGAGCCCGACCAGCTCGCCCAGCGGCTGGGGCTCGGCGCCAGGCTCGTCCACGACCTCGTCTACGACCTGTGGCGGCAAGGCCATCTCACCATCGCCACGGCCGTCAGCCCGCCCACCCTCGCGGTCTCCGCCACGGTGGCGCGGTGCCTCGACACCGGCGACCTGAAGAGGCTCCGCGGCGCGGAGAGCATCCAGGACAACCGCGAAGTCATGATCGACAAGCTGACGTTGCGGGTGCTGCCCGCCTCCGGGCGCTCCAGGCCGCCCCGGTCCAGGCTCGCGGTGCCGGTCGAGGACAGGCGGGTGCGGCTGGAGGACGCTCCGCGGAGCGCCGTGCTGAAGGCGCTGGACGAGTCGCTGCGCAGGGACCAGGCGAACCGGCCCGTCGCCGTCGACCGTGCCCATGGGCCGGTCGTCGGGCACCGGGCGCTGCGCCCGCTGTCCTACCGGCTGCCGCCTCCCGACCTGCGCAAGGCGGCCGGCCGCCGGTGGATCGAACTGAAGGTGGCCCCGCACTGGGACGAGGACCTGCGGCAGCTGACCGTCACCGTCGTCGACGGCAGGTGGCCCGCCGAGTACCGGCAGGAGGCATCGGACCAGCTCACCCGCCTCGTCGCGGACGCCCCGAACGGCCCGCTGGCGGTCGAGCTCCGCAACCAGGCCCAGGACACGCTGGTCGATCCGCCCACACCGGCCGCGGCCCTGAAACGCCTGGAACACCGCATCGAGGTGGCCGCCGACATTCCGGCGGGCCAGCGCCGCAACTGGCATCTGGAACTCGCCGACGACGCCCGGCAGCTGGAGGAACTGCTCCGGGCGCAGGTCGGCCGGGAGATCCGCGCCCGCGCCGTCACCGGAAAGGAGCAGGAGGATCTGCTGGTCCGGCTCGTCCGCGAGGCCCGCACCCAGCTGGTGATCGTGTCCCCTTGGATCGGTTATCCGGCGCTGGCGCGGCTGCTGGACGCCCTGGCCGACCGGGCACGGCACGGCGTCCGCATCGTGTTCGTCTGGGGTTCCGACGGCAACAGGGAGTACCAGGAGGAGTTCGACGAGCAGACCCGCAACGCGCTGGAGGATCTGGCCCGCTCCGCGTCCGGTGACCACTCCGACCAGATCCTCATCCCCCGCACAAGCGCGCGCACCCACGCCAAGCTCCTGCTGGTCGATGACCGCACCGCGCTGGTCACCAGCCGCAACCTGCTGTCGTCCACGGGCTCGCTGTCCGAACTCGGCGTGCTGCTGGAGGCCGCCGAGGGCGGGTCGCCGATCATCACGGAGCTGCTGGGCTGGGCCCGTGCCGCGATCCCCTCCTACGAGCAGAGCCGCAGGATCCTCATCCGCCCCGCCGACTTCGCCGCCGCCGGCGGCGCGACGTCCGATGGCGATGCGGGACGGGACGAGCCGCCCGGCGGCACCGGCGGCGAGACCGGGATCGCGCCGCCGGACGAGGATCCCGCCGACCCGCGGGCCGAGAGCGCGTCCCGGGCCTTCTGGACCAAGGCGTGGCGGGAGCACGCCGCACGCAGCCGCGCCTTCCTCGAGGGACGCGCGCTGCCGTCCGGCCGGCCCGTCACCGACGCGGTCCACCGCGCCCTGCTGCGCACCGCCCTGGCCAAGGCCACGCGGCGGGTGGTCATCGCCTCACATGGGCTGTCGGCCGAGGCCGTGGACACCGGCCTGCTGGGCGCGCTGCGGTCCTGCCTCGACCGCGAGGTCGAGGTGACGCTCGTGTACGGAAACGGCAAGCGGCTGACAGGGCCGGCCCGCGACAGCTGGGATCTGGCCGGCACCCGCCTGGAGGACCTGAAGCGGGAGTATCCGGGAAGGCTTCGGCTGATCTGTGACAGCAACCACGCCAAGGTCCTGGTCTGGGACGACGAGGCGGTGGTCGGCAGCTTCAACTACCTGTCCTTCGAGGGAAGGTACGGGCGGCAGCGGCTGGGGTCCGAACTGAGCGTGCGGCTGACCGGGGGCGGGATCGCCGACGAGGTGGCGGCGGCGGTCGGCGCGGCCCCCCTACCGCGCCCCGAGCAGAGCCGCCCGCGCCCTCCGGCGACGGCCGGGACGGCCTTCAACGCCGCGCAGCGGCTGCTCAAGATCTACAAGGACGGAGCCGCCTCGGCCCCGGCGGCGGTCCGCGACGCGCTCGCCCGCGCCGACGACCCGTGGCGGCTGCTCGACGCGCTCGGTGAGGAGCCCGACACGCCGCCGGCCCTGGTCAAGCTGGTGGCCGCACGCTGCCTCACCGACCACACGCCCCCCGGGGAGACCTTCTCCCAGAGCACGAGCCGGTGGCACCGCTGGCTGATCGACCACCTCTGGCGGAACGGCGACTTCGTCGAGGCCGCGGTGCTCCGGCACGCCCTCGCCGACCCCCGGCTCCGGCCGCGGCACCGGCTGGCCATGCTCGCCGCGGCCCGCGGCACGCCCGCGCTCGTCACGGCACTGGAGGACCTCGCGGTGGACGACCCGGACGCCGACGAGCGCGTGGTCGGAGTGCTGGCGGCCACCGGCGCGGTCGCCCTGCAGGGCAGCCATGCCGCGGCGGACGCCTTGGACCTGCTCGCGGCGGATATCGACCCACTCTGGAAGGACCTGGCAGAGCGCACCGCGGGCTACTGGGCGGGCTCCGGAGGCCAGGCGATCACCCGAGAACTGCTGCGGGACGCGTTGCACAGCTCGCAGCGCGACCAAGAACGGGCGGAGGCGTGGATCACCCTGGAACGCCTCCTCGAACACGCACGGTCCTCGACGTTCGAGAACGCCGCCAGCATCAGGACGCACCGCGCCCTCTTCGAGAGCAGCTCCGGCGAGTTCGCCGTCCTCGCCAAACGCGTCAGGGAACGCTCCCCCGGGACGCTGCGTCCCTGGCTCGCAGACCTCCCGACGCGAAACATGACCCAGCTGGTGCAAAACGTCGGAGCCAAGGTGTCCCCCGGCAAGCCACCGATGTACGGCAACCACCTCAAACGCTACGTGAAACGGCTCGACCCGATCCTGGCCCAGGCGGACACCGTCCTGCGGCTGTGCGAGGACGCCGAGCCCGGCGCGAAGGTGACCCTGCCGAGGGAGGCGCCGGAACTGGCGGGCTGGATCGTCGAGTCCTGGTCGGGGTTCACCCAGTACATCGGTGAGATGGCCGCCCCGGAGGGCAGGCTCGCCCGCGCGTTCCTCGACGACCTGGAGGAGCTCACGCGATGGGGGGCGCAGCTCGATGACGACTGAGCCGTTGGCCGAGATCCTCGCGGACTGGCCGGGGCGCTGGCGGTATCCCCGGCTCGTCAAGGCCCTCACCGAGGGCGCACCGATGGACGACTCCGAAGCGGCCCGGTTCCTGCTCGGCGGGCTCGCCGACCCCGTATCGGCCGCCGGCGGCATCGAGCGGCTGATCGCGGAGGGCGAGTTCCAGCTCGTCGACGAGATGCTCACCCGGCAGGCGGAGCGCGGCTCCGCCGACGGGGAGATCACGGGCGACGGCCTGCGGAGGCTGCAGCAGGCGCTGGCGGAGGCCCGGCGGACCGCCCGCGGCGACGCCGAGCGCGAGCGCGCCACGCTCGCCGAGCGCGCCCGCCGGGCCGGGCTGGATCCCGATCCGCTGGCCGGGCTGGCCGACCACGCCCAGCTGAGCCGCACCGGTGCGCGCGAGCTGCTCGACCAGGAGATCGAGCGGATCGCCAAGGCGGAGAAGGCGATCGCCAAGGATCTGGCCGGCAGGCTGCACACGGCGTCGAGCGAGGCGCACCGCGCCGCGGTCGAAGGGTGCATCGGCGCCGGAGAGTTCCCCACCGCCCGGCGGCTCCTGGAGATCGGGCGCATCGACATGGACACCGGCGGCCCCTCGTCGGTGCCCCGTCCACCGCTGTGGGACCCCTCGATGGGCGACACCCTGGAGGAGATCCTGCTGCGCTACCCTCCGGACGCGCAGGAGGCTCTCCGTCCCCACCAGGTCCGGTACGCCGACGTCGGCGACACCGGCGCCGAGGTGGTGGAGGCGCTGCGGCACCTGGCCGCCCACCTGGACGAACCCAACGTCGCGACGTTCGCCACCGCGCTCGGCCGGATGCTGGGCGAGGACGTCCGCCCATCGGTCGAGGCCCGCGACGGCGGGTTCCAGACGAGGCTGCTCGGGCTGGACGACGCCCGGCTGCCCGGACTGCTGGTGACCCGCCGCACCGGGGTCACCCTGTGGGTCGCAGGCGCCGGTGCCCCGCCGCCCGGCGACCTCGAACGGCCATTGGTGTGGTTCGTGCCGGCATCCGTCCCGGTGGACGGGCGCCGCCCGCCCGGAACCGCCGTCCTGAGCGCGACCGACCTGCTGTGCCTGCTGGCCCGGCTGGAGCAGGGCGCTCCCGCGAACTCGCCCAGCCGGCGGGTGAACCTGCTGCGCGCGATCGTCCCGCAGCTGATCGCCCCGCCGGCGGGACTCGCTGGAATCACCGACGCGGAGACCGGTGTCGACCTGAACTCCGGGGCGTCGCCCCGGGAGAGCCTGGCCTGGCTGCTCGACCTGTGCGGCGTCACCGCCGACGCCGTGGTCGTCGACACGCTGGAGTACGAGACGGGCTCCCATCCTCGTGCCGCGGGAGTGCTGCTGAACCGGCTGCTGGCGGAGCCGCCCGCCGGGCACCGCCTGACGCTGACCGAGCTGAACGCCGTCCGGAACCGCGAGACGCGCGATCTGATCCGCGAGGAGCTGACCGCACCGCTCGGCGCCGAGGAGCGCGCCGTGCTCGGCATCGCCTACACGCTGCACCAGGACGCTCCGTTCGCCCCCGGCGATCTGCTCAACGACGTGCCGCTCATCGGCCTCGGCGAGGAGGACACCGCCAGGGCCGTCCAGAACCTCGCTCCGGAGGCCGTCCTGCCGCGCCTGACGCATCTGGCGCTGCTCCGCGACCACGCCGACGGGTACATGACCCTTCCCTCCGGCCTCGGCGAACTCCTGGCGGAGGGCGCCGAGTCCCTCGCCGCCACGGCGCTGCGCGAACTCGTCGAGCGGGCGGACGACGCGCACGCCACCATGATGGCGGCCCTCACCGACCAGGCCCTCGTCCGCGTCGGCCACCGCAGCGACAACATCGTGATGGGCGTCACCGAGCTGCTCGACGAGCTGGAGCGCGAGACCGACCCCGCCGCGCGCGCCCGGCTGATGGAACGGATCCGGGAGAGCGTCGGCCAGCTCGGCGGCGACCGGCAGCGCAGCGCGCTCGACGATCTGAAACGGCCGCCCGAGGACTGCGACCTGGCCGACCTCATGCGCAGACTCGGCCGGGGGGTGGAGTGGCGGGAGGGCGTCGAGGTGTCGTTCCACTGCACCGGCGGCGCGTTCCCCATCCATGCCGTCCGCGCGCTCCTCGAACTCGCCTTCGAGAACCTGCTGATCAACGCGGTGCAGGCGATGCGGAAGGCGAAGGTCCCGGCTGCTCTTCAGGAGATCGCGGTGCGGGTGCGGGAGGCGGAGCGGGACGGCCCCGGCGGCCGGCCCGGGCCGTGGAGCGTCGTCGACATCGAGGACGCGGGGCCGGGGCTCACCGCCGACGAGCTGTCGATACTGGCGCGCGGTGACACCTTCACCAAGCACGGCAGCGGCGGCACCGGGATCAAGGAGACCCGGGAGACCGTCCGCAGGTACGGCGGCGCGATCGAGTTCCTGCCCCGCTCGGAGACGCTGGGCGGCGCGCACCTGCGGGTGTGGCTGCCGAGGTCCTGACCCGGGTCCTCACGAGGGCTTGGTCCAGGCGCGGACGAACTCCCGCACGGCGTCCTCGGCCTGGCGCAGCGTGCCCGACCGCACCGACCGGCGGGTGGCCTCCGCCGAACGTTCGCACTCCTTCAGCCGCCGCAGGCCATCGGCGTTCCGCACCCTGCGCAGGCGCCGGGCCGCGTGGAAGAACGCCGAGTCCAGCCAGGTCTCCAGGCGGATGCGCACGTCCTCGTCCTCGTCGGAGGTCAGGGACTTGACCGCGGTGCGGATGGCCTGGCGGTTCAGCCGCCCGTTCTGCCGGTTCTGCTTGTTCACGATCTTGACCAGGCGGTAGCGGTCGCGGTGGACGCGCGGCTCCCGGTCGTAGTCGTCCCACGGCGGCGCCACCGTCATCAGCGCGGTGGGGATCTCGGTGTTGTCCCGCAGCCACTCGACGATGTCGAACCCCTGCTCGTCGTCGAAGCCGTCGGTCAGATGCAGGTCGACCAGCGCGCCGTGGCAGCGCAGGACACGGTCGCGGTCGGTCTTCAGCAGCCGGTCCCACTCCTCCAGGCTGCCGACCGGCACGTGGTCGTACTCGTCCAGGGCGTCCGTGACCTGGTCGAGGACGTCGTCCTCCACGACGAGGAGCAGCTTGCGCTCGCGCCGGGCGAGCCGGTCGCTCAGCGGAGCGCACTCGGGGTCGCCTGGAAACAGCGCGACGAAGTCCTCCAGCCCCACCGTGTCCACCAAGGCCGCCGACTCGATGCGCTTCAGCAGGGTCGCGCGTGCCTGGAACACCCGCCTCCAGCGCCCCGGACGGATCCTGGGATGGGCCCGCTTCGGGTCCTCCCTCCAGTAGCCGATCAGTTCCGCGACCTGCGCCTCGGTCGGTTCGGCGGGCAGCTCCCGCACCCCGCCGATGAACTCGGCCGCGTCCACCCGCACCCGTTCCATATCGAGCGCGTAAGCGTCCGTCACCAGGGATCCGAACGGCGGAATTGGCCACCCGAGCTTTCGCAGGGCTTCGAAATGCTTGTGCAAGGCGCTCTTGGAACTAATCGCACGCCCGCCGCCCTCTGGAGGGATCACCGCGTCCAGCAGTTCGTGGGTCTTCATTCCCTTGCGGCCGGCGAGCGCCAGGCACGTCAGGACGGCGGCCTGGAGCGAGGTCAGCGGCGGGAGCAGTTCACCGTGCCTTCGGATCACCAGGGCGCCCAGCACATCAATGGTCCACGATGGCTCCGCTCGCTCCACGCCCTCACGATAACCGGGCCTCTGAGTTTTCTCGGAGAAAAGCCCGGCAATGGCCACGAAACTCAGCGGGCGCGTGCCCTGGAACGGGGATCCGCGCGGGGATCGTCATCGCCAAGGACGAGGCGAGAGCGCCTCACCACGGCTCAGGAAAGGCCAGCCATGCACGAGATCCGGCTCACCCGAGACGAGCAGCCCATCCCCGGCCGCGTCCTGGTCATCACGCCGTTCGGCAAGGTGACCCACCCGGACGGGACCACCTTCGACTTCGACTGGCTCTACGAGGAGATCATCCGCACCACGATCGAGGAGGCGGGCATGACCCCGGTCCGCGCCGACGAGGTCTACGGCCCCGCCTCCGTCCAGGGCGTCGTGTGGCGCGGCATCCAGCAGGCCGAACTGGTCGTGGTGGACTTCTCCTGCCGCAACCCCAACGTCTCCCTGGAGTACATGGCGGCCAGGATCATCGGCAAGCGCATGATCTACCTCGCGCAGCACCCCGACGACATCCCCAGCGACGTGCGCGGCCTGCGCTACATCCCCTACGCCTACGGCTACGCCGAGATGGCCGCCATGCAGAAGGAGCTGCGGGTCCAGCTGGAGGCCGTGCGCAAGGAGCCGTCCCAGGAGATGGCCCTCATCCCGATGGCGACCGGCGGCACCGTCCCGGTCCGCGGCCAGATCGTCTCGGTGAGCCGCGAGTTCGCCGTGGTGCGCGCCGACGACGGCGGCCACGGCGTGCTCGGCTGCGAGGACGTCAACTGGGGCAGGATCGTCCACGACATGACCCGGCACTACTCCGTCGGCGACCGGGTCGACGGCGCGTTCGAGATGCTGCCCACCGGCGGGACGAAGTACACGCTGCTCGCCGGGCAGCCCAACCCGTGGAACGAGCTGGCCTCCACCCACCCCGTCGGGCGGACCTTCACCGGCACCGTGCACAGCGTCCGGGACGCCGGAGTGTTCGTCCGGATCTCCGGCCCGATCAACGGCCTCATCCCCCGGGGCAGCCTGCCGGAAGGCGCGTTCCCGCCGCCCGGCGGCAAGGTCGAGGTGACCGTGCTGGCCGTGGACTCCAGGCGGCGCCGCGTCACCCTCAGCCTGGTCGGGACCGGCTCGCAGCCGGCCGGGCCGGCCGGCGGCGTCAAGACCGGCGACCGCCTGGAGGGCGAGATCGTCAAGGTGCGGCCCGAGGGTGAGGGCGGGTTCGTCCTGCTCAAGGTGGACGGCCGCAGGCGCCCGGTCTTCCTGCACTGCACCGCGATGACGCCCGACCTGCGCCACGACCTCAACGCGGGCGGGATCGAGGTCGGCGAACTCCTCGACCTGGAGGTCACGCGCGTCGACCCGGCCGGCGACAAGGTCTTCGTCCGCGACGTGGAGAACGAGACCCCCGAGGCGCCCGGGCTGCCTGCCGCCGCCTGACCCACCGTCCGAGGGGCCGCGCACGGCGCGGCCCCTCCCGTCCCACGTGGAGATCCTCATGCCGTGCGACCGTGACACCGTCCTGGAGATCTACAAGATCGCCGTCGAGACGACCGACCGCGCCTCCGCCCGCCGGGGCACCGCCAACGCCTTCTTCCTCGCGCTCCAGACCGCGCTGATGGGCCTGGCCACCACGCTGCCCCCGGCGAACGCGTTCGCCACCACCGCCGCCTACCTGGCGGCCCTCACCCTGTGCGGCTCCTGGTGGGTGCAGCTGCGCACCTACCGCGACCTCAACCGCGCGAAATACGAGACCATCACCGCGATCGAGGCCACCCTCCCCACCGCCCTCTTCACCGAGGAGTGGGCCAACCGCCGCCGCGGCCACGTCAGCCTCGGTCAGGTGGAACGAACGATCCCCTGCCTCTTCGCCGCCATCCACACCATGGTCTACATCTCGGCGATCGCCACCTGACGCCACCGGATCGGAACCCGCCGGGTACAAGGGAGTACCCGGCGGGTTCCGCCGGAGCCATTCTGATCACCCCAGCGCGAGCTTGTGCAGGGAACGCACGGAGATCTGGTGGCGTCGGCGATCAGCTGCGGCGGCGACGAGCCGCTCGCTTCCTGCCGCGAACGGTGCCTAGAGGGTCCGGCTCGGGCGCCACGTCCGAGCCGGACGCTCAGTACGCGAGCTCCCCGATGCCGCCGTCAACGCGCAGCACGGTACCGGCGGTGTAGGCGGACTCGTCCGAGGCGAGATAGACGGCCGCCTTCGCCAGTTCGGTGGCGGACCCCAGCCGATGGAGGGGCACTGTACGGCGGAGTTCCTCGTAGATTGCCGCCCGCCGCTCGGGGCCGAGGGGCTTGAAGATATCGGTGACGGTCGGCCCGGGGCTAAGTCCGTTGACCCGGATGCCCCGGTCCTTCAGCTCATAGGTCAGCCCGCGCGAGAAGGAGAGCAGGCGCGGCGGTCCAGCTGTACTGGGACACCTACGAGCGCCGGCTGGTCGCGGCGCTGGAGGCGGGGCCGGTGCTGCCGGCGCTGCGCGAGGTGCTGGCCGACCCGGCCCGGGCGCATGAGTACGCCTCCGACGTCGGCGTCCCGCACGGGTGCATGATCGGCAACACCACCGCCGAACTCGTCCCGCACGATGCCGAGGCCGGCGAGATCGTGGCCCGGGCGCACGCCCGCTTCACCCGGATCGTCGCCGACGCCCTGGGGCGCGCGCAGGCCGCGGGCGAGGTCACCCAGGACGCCACTCCCGAGGCGCAGGCCCATCTGGTGCTGTTCACCGTCCAGGGCCTTTCCCTGGTCTCCCGCACCGGACTCGACACGACCACCGCGCTCGCCGCCGTCGACGTCCTGATCGACGCCCTCCGCGCCTGATCGGCGGGCTCGGGTCCGCGACGCGTCCGCGTCGGCGATGGTGAGGCGGACCTCGGCTGCCGGGGTGTCGAACCCTGGTGCCGCCCGCCCCCTTTCCAAGGGGCGGGCGGCGGTGGTTCATCCGCTGGTGTGGACGAGGGGCGTGTCGACGAGGTGCTCGGCGAGGAACCACGCCTGCTTCTCACCGAGGCGGACGATGTCGGAGACGATCAGGTCGCCGGTGCCGTCGTCGCCCTGGTCGGTGACGCGCGCGGCGGCGTCGTGGGCCTCGGCGAGTATGACCTCGTGCTCCTCGAGCAGCCGGGACAGCATCGCCGGGACCTCCTCGACGCCGTCGGGCGGGCGCGGGATCGCGGTGATCTCGGCGGCGTGGCGGGGGTCGCCGATCGCGACGCCGCCGAGCGTCTGCACCCGTTCGGCGATGGCGTCCACCACGGCGAGCTGCTCGCCCGCATGCTGGTCCAGTAGCAGGTGGAGCTGGTGGAAGGTCTGCCCCCGGACGAGCCAGTGGTGCTTCTTGTAATGCGCGTAGAGGATCTGGGTGTCGGCCAGCAGGCGGTTGAGGCGCCGGCACGAGTACATGCGGGCCTCGTAGGAGAGGGAGAGCGGGAACTGCCGTACCGTGCCGAACGGCTGGATCTCCCGGCCGTGCTGGTGCAGCCACGGCTGGCTCGTCGTGGTCTGCGTTCCGTTCGCGGTCATGTGCGGTCTCCTTTTCCGGTGCGCTACTCGCCGAGGAAGGTCAGGAGCGCGTCGTTGACTTCGGCGGCGTGGGTCCAGCACAGGCCATGCGGCGCGCCCTCGATGGCGACGTACCGGCTGCCGGGGACGGCCTCGTGGGTGGGCCGTCCGCACGCCTCGATCGGCAGGATCCGGTCGGCGGTGCCGTGCATGACCAGCACCGGGATGTCGATCTTCGGCAGGTCGTCCCGGAAGTCGGTGTGCCAGGTGGCGACGCAGGCGACCGTGCCGGTGGGCGACGCGCCCACCGCGGTGTTCCAGGCGTCGCGGACGGCCTCCTCGCTGATCCGCGTCCCGAGGTTCTCGTCGAGGTTGTAGAAGTTCTTGTTCCACTCGGTGAAGTAGGCGAGCCGGTCGTCGGTGAGGGCCGCGGCGATCTCGTCGAAGACGCTCTGGGGAACGCCGTCGGGCGTCTCGGGGGTCTTGAGGAGGTAGGGCGGGACGCCGCCGATGATGGCGGCGCGGCGCACCCGGGCCGTCCCGTAGGTTCCGAGATAGCGCGCGACCTCCCCGCCGCCCATCGAGTGGCCCGCGATGTCGAAGTCGTGGAGGTCGAGGGCCTCGACCAGCGCGGCCAGGTCGGCGGCGAACGTGTCGTAGTCGTAGCCGATGGACGGCTGGCTGGACTTGCCGAAGCCGCGGCGGTCGTAGGTGATGACCCGGTGGCCGGCTGCGAGCAGGGCCCGCTCCTGCCGTTCCCAGGCCCGGCCGCTCAGCGGGAAGCCGTGGATGAGCACGACGGGCCGCCCGGTGCCGACGTCGGTGTAGTGCAGGCGGATCTCGGCGGTGTTCTCGTGTCCGACGGTGATGTACGGCATGGTCGTTCCTTTCCGTTGCCGTTCTCGGAGAGGGTTCTCCGAAGCGCGAAGGGAGGCCGGCCGGATGGACGTCATCGCCGGCACTCGCCGTCCGGCGGGTCCATGACCAGCTCGGGCGTCATGGGCACCGTGCGGATCCGGCGGCCGGTCGCGTGGAAGACGGCGTTGGCGATGGCCGCGGCGACGCCGACCTGGCCGATCTCGCCCACGCCCTTGGCGCCGAGCGGGCCGACCACGGCGTCGTCCACCTCGACGAAGTCGACGGTGACGTCCGGAGCGTCGGCGTTGACGGGGACGAGGTACTCGGCCAGGTTCGCCGCGGTCCAGCGGCCGTGGCGCGGATCCATGCGGTTGCCCTCCAGGAGGGCCTGGCTCAGGCCCCAGAGCATGCCGCCCATCAGCTGGCTGCGGGCGAGGAGCGGGTTGAGCACCCGTCCGGGCGCGAACGCGCCGGCCAGCCGGCGGACCCGGACCAGGCCGAGCCGGGGATCCACCGCCACCTCGGCGAACTGGGCGCCGAAGGTGAGCAGGCCGTGCGGGGTGTCGAGCGGCGGCGGGCGCCAGGTGCCGGTCGCCTCGGCGTCGGGCATGTGGTTGCGCGCGAGGAGGTCGCGGTAGCCGTCGGCGGCGCCGGGCCGCTCGGACGAGGTGAGGCGGCCGCCGGTCACGGTGACCGAGGCCGGCCCGACGCCGTGCAGCGGCGAGCCGGGGTCGTCCACGGCCAGGGCGATGAGCTGCTCGCGCAGCGCGGTGCCGGCGGCGTGCACGGCGGAGCCGACCATGCCGGCGCCGGCGGAGCCCACCGCGGCCGAGCTGTTCGGCAGCTCCGTGTCGCCCCCCTCGAACCGTACGTCGCGCAGCGGTACGCCGAGCGCGTCCGCGCCCACCTGGGTCGCCATCGTCAGCACGCCGGTGCCGAACTCCTGCGTCGAGGTCTGCACGGTCACGCTGCCGTCGGCGAGGATGCGGGCGCGGGCGCGCTGCGGCGGCATGAAGAACGCGATCGGGTAGGCGGCGGCCGCCATCCCGGTGCCGATCAGCCAGTCGCCGTCCCGCGTGGTGCGCGGCTCGGGGTTCCGCCGCGGCCAGCCGAACCGCTCGGCGCCGAGGCGGAGGCACGCGGCCAGCCCGTCGCTGGACCAGGGGTTGCCGTGGGGGTCGGCGGGCGCGCGGTTGCGCAGCCGCAGCTCGACCGGGTCGGTTCCGGTGGCGTAGGCGAGCTCGTCCATCGCCGTTTCGAGCACGTGGACGCCGAGGGTCTCGCCGGGGCCGCGGGTGAAGGTCGGGGTCATCGTGTTGCCTCGGACGAGGCGGTGCACGCCCAGGTAGTCGTCGCAGGCGTACAGCTGCGAGGAGACGCCGGTCGCGGGCTCGGCCCAGTCGTCGAACGGCGAGGTGATCGACAGCTTCTCGTGCCGGATCGCGGTGAGCCGGCCGTCCGCGGCGGCGCCGAGGGTGATGCGCTGCTCCTGCTCCTCGCGGTGCCCGCTGGAGGTGAACGCCTGCGGCCGGGTGAGCATCAGCTTGACGGGCCGGCCGACGTGGCGGGCGGCGATCGCGGTGAGCGTCGTGTGGGGCCAGACCATCGCCTTGGAACCGAATCCGCCGCCGACGAAGCGGGTGATGACCCTGACGTCCGCGATGGGCAGCCCGAGCAGCGCGGCCACGGTCTGCTGGGTGGCCCGGATCCCCATCGTCGAGTCGTACAGCGTCAGCCGCCCGTCCTCCTCCCAGACGGCGACCGTCGACGGAGCCTCCAGCGCGTTGTGGTGGTTGGCCGCCATCCGGTAGGCGGCGTCGATCCGCACCTCGGCGCGCGCCAGCCCGGCCTCGACGTCGCCGCGCTCGTTGCGGCCCGGCATGAGCCCGCCGAACAGCCGCTCCGCCTCGTAGGCCCGGTCGCGCCCCTGCTCGATCGTGGCGACCGGCGGGGCGGACTCGTAGGAGACGTCCACCAGGGAAGCCGCGTGATGGGCCTGCTCGTACGACTCGGCGACGACGAGGGCCACCGGCTGCCCGGCGTAGTGCACGGTGTCGTCCTGCATCGGGAAGAAGGTCTCGCCGGGCGCCGCGCCGCCCAGCAGCGACGGCAGCAGGGGCGGTTGGGCGGCGACCTTCGGCAGGTCGCGGTGGGTGAGAACGGCCAGGACGCCCTCGGCGGCGAGCGCCTCCGCCGTGCCGGCGGCGGACACGCGGCCCCTCGCGATCGTCGCGCCGACGATCGCCAGATGGGCGGTCCCGGGCAGGGAGATCTCGGCGGAGTAGCGGGCGGTGCCGGTGACCTTCGCCGGGCCGTCCACCCTCGTGACCGGCCGTCCGACCGCGGTCATGGCCGGGCTCCCTTCAGGGTGCGGGAGAGGGCGCGCACGATCGCCCGCCGCGCCAGTTCGATCTTGAACGTGTTGTGCTCGCGGGCGACCGCGGGCGCCAGCTCGGCGGACGCGGCCCGGCCGAACGCCGCCTCGTCCGCCGGGCCGCCGATGAGCGCCGCCTCCGCGCGCCGCGCCCGCCACGGCTTGGTGGCGACGCCGCCGAGGGCGAGGCGGACGTCGGTGACGACGCCGTCGTCGGTGTCCAGCGCCGCCGCGACGGACACGAGAGCGAACTCGTACGACCGCCGGTCGCGGAACTTCAGGTAGGTCGAGCGGGCGGCGACCGGCGCGCCGGGAACGGCGATCCCGACGATCAGCTCGCCGGGTCCGATCGGCTGCTCGGCCTCGGGCGTCGTGCCCGGAAGCAGGAAGAAGTCGTCGGACGGGATCGCGCGCTCGCCGTCCGGGCCCATCGTCTGGACGACGGCGTCGAGCGCCACGAGCGCCACCGCGACATCGGAGGGATGCGTGGCGATGCAGTGCTCGCTCGTGCCGAGGACGGCGTGGCCGCGGTTCCATCCGTCCAGGGCCGCGCAGCCCGAGCCCGGTTCGCGCTTGTTGCAGGGGGAGACACCGTCGCGCAGGTAGGCGCAGCGGGTGCGCTGGCGCAGGTTCCCCCCGATGGACGCCATGTTGCGCAGCTGCTGCGAGGCGCTGAGCAGCAGGGCCTGGGAGATGGCCGGGTAACGCCGTACCACGCTCGGCGCGCGCGCCACGTCGCTCATCCTCGCGAGCGCGCCGATGTGCAGGCCGCCGCCGGGCCCGTCCTCGACGGCGGACAGCGGCAGGTCGTTGATGTCGACGAGGTGGCGGGTGCCGGACACGCCGGCCCGGATGAGGTCCACCTCGGTCGTCCCGCCGGCGAGGAACGCGCTGCCGGGACGCGCCGCCGCGAGGGCGATCGCGTCGCCGACGCCCGCGGCGCGGCTGTAGGTCAGCGGCCTCATGCCGCACCGTCCCGGCCGTCGCGGACCTCGCGGATCGCGGCGCGGATGTTCGGGTACGCCGCGCAGCGGCAGATGTTGCCGCTCATGAACTCGGCGATGTCCTCGTCGGTCGCGGCGTTGCCCTCCTCCAGCAGCTTGATCGCCGACATGATCTGCCCGGGCGTGCAGTAACCGCACTGGAAGGCGTCGTGCCGGATGAAGGCGCGCTGCATCGGGTGCAGCTCGTCGCCGTCGGCCACCCCCTCGATCGTGACGACCTCGCGGCCGGACGCGGCGATCGCCAGGGTCAGGCAGGCGAGCACCCTCCGCCCGTCGATCCACACGGTGCATGCGCCGCACGTGCCCTGGTCGCAGCCCTTCTTGCTGCCGGTCAGGCCGAGCCGCTCGCGCAGCGCGTCGAGCAGGCTGGTGCGCGGCTCGATCTCGACCAGGCGGCGGACGCCGTTGACGTCGAGCGGCACCGGTACGGGATCCGGGCCACGGACACCGTGCCGGGAATCGATCGCGGCCATGGCGGTTCCTCCCATCGTGTTCGTGGACGAGCGGTGGTGGTCGGCCGCCCCGGAGGGGCGGCGCGGTTGCGGTCCTGACGGGGAGCGGCCGGCTCTGACTCGACGGTACGAACGGGGAGGCGGGGCTAGCGTGCGTCACATGACGTATTCGCGGGCGATCAGCGTGGCGAGTTCGGTTCGGGAGCCGACGCCGAGCTTCGGGTAGATCCGGTAGAGGTGGGTGCTGATCGTCCGCGGCGACAGGAAGAGCCGACTCGCGATCTCCCGGTTGGTCAGCCCCTCCGCGACCAGCCGGGCGACCTGGAGCTCCTGCGGTGTGAGCCGGTCGATCTCGCCGGCCGAGCGGCGCCGTGTCTCGCCGGAGGCGCGCAGCTCGGCGTGCGCGCGCTCGGCCCACGGCCGCGCGCCGAGCGCGCCGAACGTCTCGGCGGCGGCACGCAGCACCGCCCTCGCGGCGGACGGGCGGCCGCGCCGCAGCCGGGTGCCGAGGGCCAGCTGGAGGCGGGCGCGTTCGAAGGGCCACTCGGTGAGGTCGGCGTCGAGCGCCGCCCGCAGCGCGCCTTCCGCCTCCGCGTCCGGTGCCAGCAGCGCCCTCGCGCAGTGCAGGTTCGCGCGCAGCAGAGGTGAGGCGCCGGTCGCGCCGATCGGCTCCAGCTCGCGGATGCGCGCCGCCACCAAGTCGCGGCGGTCGCAGTGCACCGCGGCCTCGGCGAGATGGACGACCACCGAGAACCGCGCGTACGGGTGGTAGCCGGCCGCGGACGGGGTGAAGACGGCGTCGAGCTCGTCGTGGGCCTCGGCATGGCGCCCGCCGGCGAGCGCGGCGACGCCGCGGGCGATCCGCACCAGGCACAGCAGGGGGTGCGCGCCGTTCGCGAGAAGCGAGCGCTCGCACTCCGCCGTGATGTCGCGCACGGCCTCGCGGTCGCCGCGCAGGGCCTCCGCGTGCGCGCGGTTGAGCATGACGGGCACCACGAAGTTGAGCTGGCGGGTCTCGACGGCGAGCGCCTCGGCCTCGGCCGCCGCGGTGCGTCCGAGGAAGGCGTCGCCCCGCTGCACCGCGCACCACGTCTGATGGGCGAGCGCCCAGGTCAGCGAGACGAGGTTGCCCTCCCGGCGGTTCCGCGCGGCGCCTTCGGCGGCCAGCCGCGCCGCCGCCCCGAGCGCGCCGACGCCCGTCGCGGCGGCGGCGAGGCCCGCCAGCTCCGTCCCGGTGAGGCCCGGCCGCTCCAGCAGGGCGTTCAGCCGCTCGACCACCACCGCGCCCCGCTCGACCGGCGCGGACAGCCCGAGGGTCGTGACCAGCCGCGGTGCCAGCGGCGGCAGGTCGAGACGTTCGAGCAGCGCGACGATCTCGTTGCGGAGGCCGTCGTCGGGGTCGGAGAAGTACGTGCGCACCGCGACGCGGTCGAGGACCTCCAGCGCCCGTTCGTCCCGGCCGGACCGCCGCAGCCGCTCGGCGGCGGCGAGGTGGCCGGGCAGCCGCGTCGCACCCGACCAGACACCGACCTCGATGTCCGACAGCCACTGCAGGACGACGCGGTCCTCGGCGGGCAGGTCGTCGGCGTCGATCGCGCGCAGCAGCCGTTCCACCCCGTCGCGGTCGGCGAGTTCCAGCGTCGCCTCCAGGGCCCGCAGCAGCAGGCTCGCGCGCCGGCCGCGGTCCCCGGCCAGCCGGGCGGCCTGCTCCCAGGTCCGCGCCGCCTCGCCGGACGCCCCGCGCCGATGCAGCCGGCCGGCGAGATCGTCCAGGTCGGCGGAGACGCGCTCGTCCGTGCCGACGGTGGCCGCCGCCCGGTGCCGCACCGCGCGGTCGGGGTCGGTGATCGCGCGGGCGAGCGCGGCGTGCGCCCGCTGCCGCCGGGACGGCCCGGCCTGCTGCCGGATCGCCGACCGGATCAGGGGATGGCGGAAGCGGAGCCGGTAGGCGTCGTCCACGTCGACCAGGCGAGCGGCGACGGCGGGTTCCAGGTCCTCCACCGCCGGTCCGGGGGCCGACATGGCGGCGCCGGCCGCGAGGATCTCGTCGAGCCGGTCCGCCTCGTCCAGCGCGGCCACCAGGAGGAGCGCGCGGGTCGCCGCGGGCAGTTCCGCGACGGCGGCGCCGAAGGTGCGCTCCATCCGGGCCGTCAGCGGCAGCGTGGCCGGCAGCATGCCCTGCTCGCCGATCCGGGCCGCGGCCGCCGCGAGTTCGGTGAGGGCCAGCGGGTTGCCGGCCGCCTCGGCCAGCACCCGGGCGTGCAGCCGCGGCGCCAGGCCGGGCGCGCGCTCGTCCAGCAGCGCGGCCGCGGCCTCGTCCGGCAGCGGCTCCACCCGCAGCTCGGCCACCGGCAGGCCGGCGAGCCGCGACTCGGTCTCCGTGCCGTCCCGCATCGCCATGACCAGCACGACCGGGTCCGCGGACAGGCGCCGACCGACGAACGCCAGGGCCTCCCAGCTCGGCGCGTCCAGCCACTGCGCGTCGTCCACCAGGAGCAGCAGCGGCCGCCGCGCCGACCGTGCGGTCACCGCCGCGAGCAGGGCCAGGGCGAGCTGGAAGTGGTACTGCTCCCGGGCGCCGTCCGGCCGCGGCGGCACGGTGCCTCCCAGCAGGTCGAGCAGCGTGTGGGCCGCGGCGAAGGGAAGCCGGAACTCGGCCTGCACGGCGGTCAGGGAGACCGTCTCGACGCCAAGGTCCGACGCCACCTCCGCGGCGGCGCCGAGCAGGGACGACTTGCCGATCCCCGCTCCGCCGCGAACGACGAGCACCGCGTCCCCGCCGGGTGGGGCGGTGAGGAGCCTGCGCAGCGCGGCCATTTCCGATTCGCGCCCGCAGAGGCGCGGAGCGAGCGGAGCGGATTCGGAGACTGTCATGGTCACGTCCAGTTCGTTCCGATGACTCTCCGCCGGTCCGCCCGCGGGACGGCGGCCATGCGGAACCGCTCCCATGGTCGGGCCGGAGCGTCCGGATTCGAATCCGCCAGTGCACAGCCACATGGCCGGTGCCGGGAACCGCTACGGCAGGGCGCGATCGAGTTGGGTGCGCGAGGTGATGCCGAGCTTGGCGAAGACCTTGCCCAGGTGGTACTGGACGGTCCGGGCGCTGATGAACAGCCGGGAGGCGATCTCCGGATTCGACAGCCCGTCGCGTGCCAGCCGCGCGATCTGCGCCTCCTGGGCGGTCAGCTCACCGGTCGCCGGGACGGTGCGCCTGCGGGCGGTCTCGCCGGTGGCCAGCAGCTCGCGGCGGGCCCGTTCGGCGAACCCCTCCAGGCCCATCGTCTCCAGCATGTTCGCGGCCGTGCGCAGTTGGTCGCGCGCTTCGCCGCGGCGGCGCAGCCGGCGCAGCCACTCGCCGTACAGAAGGTGCGTGCGGGCGAGTTCGGTGCCGACGCGGGTACGGCCGAGGTGCGCCAGCGCCTTCCGGTAGAGGTCCTCGGCGGCGCCGCCCTCCGCCAGCAGGGCCTGCGACCGTGCTTCGACCCCGACCGCCCAGCCGGTGCCGCTGGCGCCGGTCATCTCGGTGAGCCAGCGGCAGACGTCGGCCGCGGCGCCGTTCTCGCCGCTGCGTACGGCCGCCTCGATGAACTCGGCCGCCGCCCAGTTCGCCACACCGGGGTACCGCATGCTCGGGTACTGCTGGTGGTCGAGGGCCGTACGGGCCGCCGCCATCGCCTCGGGATATTCGCCGAGTCCGTTGTGGAGGACCGCCTTCGCCCATGTGGCGACGGCCGCCCCGATGCCCTCGCCGCGCCGGGTGACGTCCCTGCCCGTGGACTCGACCAGCGCGAGGGCCTCGGCCCGGCTCCCCCGGAACGCGGCGAGGGCCATGGCGCTGTAGGGCGCGATGTTCCCGCCCGTCGCCTCCGCCACCGCCCGTCCCTCGCCGGTCAGCGAGGTCGCGGTGGCCAGATCGCCGGTGAACAGCAGCATGTAGGCGCGCGTGCTGAGCGCGAGTGGAAGCTCGCTCAACGCACCGGCCGTACGCGCGAGGTGGACGTACCGGACGGACAGGGCCTCCCAGCGCTCGTCGTCCCACAGGTGGAGGGCGGCCTCGGTGATCAGCCACAGCCGGCGCAGCTCCTCGTCCGCGGACATGCCCTCGCCGAAGGACGCCAGCGCCTGCCGGAGGGGCGGCACCCCCGCCGCGTACCCGTCGGTGAAGTTCGCCGCCAGGCCGGAGAGCAGGTGATCGGCCGAGTTCGGGAGGTCCATGGGCCGCGGTGCCGTCGAGGCGGCGCGGGCCACGTCGAGGGCGCCGCCGCCGGGGCTCGCCAGATGGCCCGCGAACATCGTGGCCGAGAGCGCGTCCAGATAGGTCTCGCGGGCGAGGCCCGGATCGGCCGGCGCCAGCCGTCCGGCGGCCCGGACGAGCAGCAGCGGAGCGTCGCCGCCCCGGCTGGTGACGAAGGTGAGGTGGGCGCGGAGCAGGTCGACGCGTGCGAGCGCGTACTCCTCCAGCGGCCCGGCCTCGGCCACGGTCAGCAGCTGCTGCGCCGCTTCGAACGCGCCGGCCTGGAACTTGGCGAGCGCGGCGTCCAGCGCTCGCCCGGACCGGCGGACCGGGTCGGGCGTCAGCGCGGCCGCGCGTTCGAGGAACGCCGCCGCCGCGGCGAGCCCGCCCCGGGCCCGCGCCCGCGCGGCGGAATGCTCCAGCTCGCCGGCGACCTCCTCGTCCGGGCCGGTGGCGGCCTGGGCCCGGTGCCAGGCGCGGCGGTCGCCGTCACGCTCGGGATCGGTGACCTCGGCGAGGGCGCCGTGCGCGGCCTGCCGCTGCGCGGCAGGCCGCGACCAGTACGCCACCGAGCGCACCAGTGGGTGGCGGAAGCGCACCCGGGTCCCGAACTCGGCCAGGTCCGCCTCGGCCACGGGCGCCCCGGCATCGCCGCCGACGCCGAGGCGCTCGGCCGCACGCGCCACGAGCACCGGGTCTCCCGTCGGATCGGCCGCGGCGAGCAGCAGCAGGCGCCGGCTCTCCGCCGGGAGGGCGTCGATCCGGTGCCGGAAGATCTGCTCGACGTCCCCCGCCGACCGCAGGGCGCCGGGCAGGCCGAACCCGCCGGCCAGTTCCGCCGCCGTCAGCCCGCGGGGCAGTTCCAGCAGGGCCAGCGGATTGCCCCGCGCCTCGGCGATGATCTGATCGCGGACCCGCACGTCCAGCGGCCCGGACAGCGCCGACTCCAGCAGTGCGCGCGCGTCCTCCACGCGCAGTCCTCCGACCGCCAGCTCCGCGAGCCCCGCCAGGCCGTCGCCGAGGGCGCGGGCCGCGAACACCATGCCGACCGATTCGGCGCCCAGCCGGCGGGCGACGAACGCGAGGACCTGCGCCGAGGCGCCGTCGAGCCATTGCTGATCGTCCACCAGGCACAGCAGCGGCCGCTCATCGGCCATGTCGGACAGCAGGCTCAGGACCGCGAGGCCGATCAGGAACAGGTCCGGTGCCGGTCCCTCCCGCAGCCCGAACGCGGTCCGCAGGGCGTCCCGCTGGGGCACCGGAATGCCGTCGAGGTGGCCGGTCATCGGCGCGCACAACTGGTGCAGGCCCGCGAAGGCCAGCTCCATCTCCGACTGGACGCCGGACACCCGGACGACGCGGCAGCCCGATGCCCGCCCGGCCGCGTACTCCAGCAGCGCGGTCTTCCCCGTACCCGCCGCGCCGTGCAGGACCAGCGCCCGGCTCTCACCCGCGCGAACGTCCTCGACCAGGCGGTCGAGCGGCTCGCGCTCGGCGCTGCGGCCCACGAACGGAATCGGACGCTCGCCTCGCGGCCGTGTCAGCACGCGGCCGAGTTTACATAACAGCCATTCTCAGAGGTCACGTCAGCTGACGGAATACCGATGGCGCGACGCCCGCTGTAACGGTCGGAAAGGACGCGAGGGAGAGAACATGGCAATCGAGAGGGCACTTCTCGCGGGCGGCTGCTTCTGGGGCATGGAGGAGCTGTTCCGCCGGCAGCCCGGAGTGGTCCGGACGCGGGTCGGCTACAGCGGCGGCGACGTGCCCAACGCCACCTACCGCGACCACGGGACCCACGCCGAGACCATCGAGGTCGTCTACGACCCCGACGAGACCGACTTCCGGGCGCTGCTCGAATTCTTCTTCCAGATCCACGACCCCACGACCCTGAACCGGCAGGGCAACGACATCGGCACGAGCTACCGTTCCGCGATCTTCTACACCTCGGAGGAGCAGCGGAAGGTCGCCGAGGACACCATCGCCGACGTCGACGCCTCCGGCCTGTGGCCGGGCAAGGTCGTCACCGAGGTGACCGCCGCCGGCGACTTCTGGGAGGCCGAGCCGGAGCACCAGGACTACCTGCGGAAGTTCCCGGACGGCTACACGTGCCACTTCCCCCGGCCCGGCTGGAGGCTCCCCAAGCGGACCGCCGGAGCCTGACGCCACGGGAGTCCCGGAACGCCTCGGGCGCCCGCTGGGCCCTGCTCGGCCCGCGGCCGCCGAGGTGGCCACTTAGTACGGCGGCCAGAGAATC
Source organism: Spirillospora sp. NPDC029432 (assembly GCF_040703975.1). NCBI lineage: Bacteria > Bacillati > Actinomycetota > Actinomycetes > Streptosporangiales > Thermomonosporaceae > Spirillospora > Spirillospora sp. NPDC029432. The sequence continues at coordinate 29,275 of NZ_JBEZWH010000004.1, read as the reverse complement.
CGAGGGTGGCCTCGCGGTTACGGATGACCTCCGAACGCCTCCGCGATGATCAGTCAGACAGTATTGTCTGACTGAGAGAGGGAGGTGTGCCGTGAGACCACTGGAGACGTCCGATCCCCGCCAGATCGGGCCTTACCGGATGCTCGCCCAGCTCGGCCGCGGGGGCATGGGACGGGTGCTGCTCGGCAGCGGGCCGGACGGGCGGCTGGCCGCGGTGAAGCTGGTCGACGAGCAGTTCGTGCACGACGAGGGGTTCCGCGGCCGGTTCCGCCGCGAGGTGCGCGCCTCCCGCCGGGTCGCCGGGGCCTACACCGCGGCGGTGATCGACGCCGATCCCGAGGCGGCCGAGCCGTGGCTGGCCTCGGTGTACGTGCCGGGCCCGTCGCTGCACGAGGTCGTCGCCGCGGCCGGTCCGCTGGCGGCCGGGCCGGCGCTCCGGCTGGCCGCCGGCCTCGCCGCCGCGCTGACCGAGGTGCACCGCGCCGGGCTGGTGCACCGCGACCTGAAGCCGTCCAACGTGCTGCTCACCGAGGACGGCCTGCGGGTGATCGATTTCGGTATCGCGCGGGCCGCCGAGGGCGAGGACGGCACCCAGCTCACCCATACCGGCGCCCTGGTCGGCACGCCCGGCTTCATGTCCCCGGAGCAGGCCCTCGGACGGGAGCTGACCACCGCCAGCGACGTCTTCGCGCTGGGCTCGACGCTGGTGTACGCCTGCACCGGGCAGGGGCCGTTCAACGCGCGGAGCACCCCGCAGACCCTGCAGAACGTGATCCACGCCGGCCCCGTGCTGGGCGACCTGCCGGACCTGATCCGCGAGATCGTCCCGGCCTGCCTGGCCAAGGACCCGGCCGCGCGGCCGGAGCCCGCCGAGCTGCTGCGGACGATCGGCGAGGTGCCGCCGTCGGCCCGGCCCTGGCCGGACCCCGTGCACGACACGATCGCGCGGCAGGACGCCGAGGTCGCCCGGCTGCTCCAGGCACCGGCGCCGCACGTCCCGCCGGGGCCGGCGTCCGCGCCCGCGCCCACGGCCGTCGCGCCGGCGCCGGGCAGGAGGCGGTTCCTGCTGATGGCGGGCGGTGGCGCCGCCCTCGGGCTCGCCGCGCTCGGCGGTACCGCCGCCTGGGCACTGCGCGGGGACGGCGAGCCGGCGGCCGGCCGGAAGAGCGCGTCCGGCGGGGGCGGCAGCGGTACGGGCGCGAAGCCGCTGGCCGTCCTGGAAGGCCACGCCGGTGCCGTGCACCACGCGGAGTTCAACGGCTCGGGCGATCTCCTGGTCACCGCCGGGGAGGACGGCACCGTACGGCTGTGGGACGCCAGGACCCGGCGGCCGTCCGGGCAGCCGCTCAAGATCGCCCCCAAGTCGGCCATCAGCGCCAGGTTCGACCGGGCGGGGCGGCTGCTGCTCACCGCCAGCATGGACGGCGGCGTCAAGGTGTGGGACGTGCGGTCCCGCCGGCAGGTCGGCGCGACCCTCGGCATCCCCATGTTCGACTTCACCGACGATCCGGCCCCGGTGAGCGACGTGGCGTTCAGTCCCGCCGGGGACCGGCTGGCGGCCATCGGCTCCCACCTGAAGCTGTGGGACACCGGGACCCGCGAGGAGGTGGGCGGGATCACCTTCGACAAGCCGAACCTCATGTCGTTCATCGCGTTCAGCGGGGACGGGCGGCGGCTGGCCATCACCGTCAACGACATGGTGCGGTTCTGGGATGTGGAGTCCCGCAAGGACGTCGGGCAGCCCCTGCGCGGGCACACCGTCCAGATCACGAACGCGGCCATGAGCCCGGACGGCCGGACGTTGGCGACCGGGAGCGGGGACATGACCGTGCGGCTGTGGGACGTCCAGCGCGCGGCCGCGCTCGGCGAGATCGTGCGCGCGAGCGACCACGCCCCGCAGGGCATCGCGTTCAGCCCGGACGGCCGGCTGCTCGCCACCGTCGGCAACGACGCCACCGCGCGGCTGTGGGACGTGGCCGGGCGCCGGGAGGTCGGCAAGCCGTTCGGCGTGGGGAGGGCCTCCGCCGTGGCGTTCAGCCCGGACGGGAAGGTCCTCGCCGTCGGCGGTGACGAGAAGGTGTCGCTCTACGACGTCGCCGGCCGCACCCGCGCCTGACCCCCGAGGTGACCATGCGACCGCTCGCCGCGTCCGATCCGGAGGGGGTCGGGCACTACCGGATGCTCGCCGAGCTCGGCCGCGGCGGGATGGGCCGGGTGCTGCTCGGGTCCTCGCCCGACGGGCGGCCGGTCGCGGTGAAGCTCATGCACGCCCGGCTGACCGGGACCGCCGGCTTCCGGGAGCGGTTCCGCGCCGAGGTGGCGGCCACCCGCAGGGTGTCCGGCGCGTACACGGCCGCCGTGCTCGACGCGGACGCGGACGCGCCGACCCCGTGGCTGGCGTCGGTGTACGTGCCAGGGCCGTCGCTGCGGGACGCGGTCCGGGCGGCCGGGCCGCTGCCGGAGCCGGCGGTGCTGCGGCTTGCGGCCGGGCTCGCGGCCGCGCTCGTGGAGATCCACCGGGCCGGGCTGGTGCACCGCGACCTGAAGCCGTCCAACGTGCTGCTGGCCGCCGACGGCCCGAAGGTGATCGATTTCGGGGTGGCGCGGGCGGCCGGAGGCGACGGCGAGGGGCGGACCGGCGTCCTGGCCGGAACGCCCGGGTACATGTCGCCGGAGCAGGCCGATGAGGGGTCGGCGACCGCGGCCGGCGACGTCTTCTCGCTGGGGTCGGTGCTGGTGTACGCCTGCACCGGCCGCGGCCCCTTCGACGGGCCCGGCCCGGCGCAGGCGCTGTACAACGTCGTGCACGCCGAGCCCGACCTGTCCGCCGTGCCGGACCGGCTCCGCCCGGCCGTCGCGGCCTGCCTGGCCAAGGACCCGGCCGGACGTCCGGACCCCGCCCGGCTGGCGGCGATGGTCGGCGCGGTCGCCCCGGCCGCGCGGCCGTGGCCGCCCGCGGTGCAGCGGATGATCGACGAGCGGCGGGCCTGGGCCGGGCGGGCGCCCGGCCCGGAGCCCGCGGCGACCCTGGTCTACCCGCGCCGCCGCCGCTCCGGCCCGTTCACCGCCCTCGGCTCCCCGCGCGGCGCGCTGGCGGCGGGCGGCGTGCTGGCGGTGTGCGCGGCGGTGGCGACGGCCCTGGTGCTGGCGCCGTGGTCGGGCTCGTCCGCCCGGAGCGCTCCCGGGACGTCCGGATCCGCGGCGCCGCCGCCGAGCCGCTCGCTGCGCGGGCACACCGCGTCCGTGCGCGACCTGGCGTTCACCCCGGACGGCCGGACGGTCGCCAGCGCCGGCGACGACACCACCGTACGGCTCTGGAACGTCGCGGACGGGAAGCTCCGCCGCGAGCCCATCGACCACCCCGACGGCGTCAACGCGCTGGCGATCAGCCGTGGCGGCACCACCCTGTACACCGCGGGCGACGACGGCCACCTCCGCCTCTTCCCGATGTCGGGCGACGGCAAGCCGGGCGACCTCGACATCGATCTCGGGCCCCTGACGTCCCTGGCCCTGAGCCCGGACGGCCGCGTCCTGGCCACCAGCAACACGGACCAGTCCGTACGGCTGTGGGACCTGGACGACGGGAAGGTCGGCCCTCTCCTGGAGACCGGCGCCGGCAACGTCCAGGCCCTGGCGTTCGCCCCGAACAGCCGCATGCTGGCCATCGGCACGACCGGCACCGAGGACGATCCCGGCACTGGCACGACCCGCGGTGTGGCGCAGCTGTGGGAGGTGTACGACCGCAAGAAGCTCAGCGAGGACCTGTCCGGGCACGACTCCTGGCTGGAGGACGTGGCGTTCAGCCCCGACGGGCAGACGCTGGCGACGGCGGGCGGTGAGACCGCCCTCTTGTGGGACGTGGCGAGCGGCCGGCAGTCGGGCACTGCGTTCCGGTGCGACGGCCGCTGCCACACGGCGGCGTTCAGCCCGGACGGCCGCGTCCTCGCGGCCGGCGGCTCGGAAGGGACCGTACGGCTGTGGGACGTGTCCCGCCGCCGGCAGCTCGGCCCGGCGCTGACCGGGCACGGCGGCGCCGTCCTCAGCGTGCGCTTCAGCCCGGACGGCCGCACCCTCGCCACCGGCGGCCAGGACGGCACCGTCCGACTGTGGACGGTCCCCGCGGGCCGGCAAGGGGCGTGAACGATAGGCTGGCCGGGCTCGGGGCGGCTGCTTGCGAGGATTCCCCATGCGGATCTCTGACCTTGCCGGTCTCGCTACCCGGGCCGTGACGGCGGGTGCGCTGGCGGCAATCCCCGGTTGCGGCCTTTGCCGTGCCTGTCGGCAGCCACTCGAATATTGAGAGCTTTGTCGGCGATCTCCCGTACGGTACGTCTCCATGATCGAAACGAGCCGGGCCGACGAGGACACGCTGGTCATGCCGGAGGACTGGCGGCGTGCGCGGCATCCTCGCCGCGACCGTCCGGACGTGCCGCGGCCGCCCGCGCCCCATCCGTCCGCGCCCGAGAAGGCACGCGCGTTCGTGGACTCCGTCCGCGAGGACATCGAGGCCGTGCTGGACCTCTCCGGCACGGCCACCGACGTCGCGGCGGCCGCCCGCGCCTATCTGGATGGTGAGCCGGACGCGCTCGGGGCGGCTGCGCTCGGGCACGTCGCCGGCTCGATGGGCGAGTCGAGGCAGTGGACCGGGCCCCGGCCCGACTTCCCGTTCGCCGATGCCCTGGTCGCCGAGCACGGGGTCGCGTTCGCCGCGCACGCCTTCGTGGAAGGGGTCGGGCTCGTGGGGGCGGGTCCGGCGCACCTCGGCGTGTACGGGCCCCGGCATCGGAACACCCTTGAGCTGTACGGCAGCCAGGGTTTCGGCCGGGACGTCGCCCGGTCGCTGCGGGCGCGCCTCGCGGCCGCGCCCGACGACGTGTACGCCGAGGCGGAGAAGCGGCTGGAGGGCGCTCGCGGGCACGACTGGCAGCGGGCCCTCGCCGCCTACCTGGTGCCGACCCGTGAGGACTGGGTCGAGGACCTGTGCGCGGACCCCGGCCGGCTCAACGACTCCGGCTTCGCCTACAGGTGGCTGGTGTTCTGCGCGTTCGGCCGCCCGCACCAGCCCGCCGCGTCCGGCCTGCGGTTCGGCCGTGGCGAGGCGGAGCCGGACTGCATCGCCACGCTCATCGAGGGGATCGGCCCAACGGCCCTCGTGCCGCTGCTGGCGCAGGCCCTGCACAGCGAGTACGTCAACGACTGGCTGCTCTTGCAGGTTCTCTCCGCGCTGCCCGTGGACGAGGCGTTCCAGGCGCTCCTCGACCGCATCGGCCGTCCCGACGTGGCGCGCGCCCTCCCGGGTGCCGCCCGCCGGTTCCCGGGCCGCGCGATCCGGCTCCTGTCGGCCTCCGCGGCGCCGGCGGCCGCCGACCTGCTGGCCGAGATCGTCCGCGCCGAGCGGGACGTCGCCGCGAAGGTCGCGCCCGAGCTCCCCGCACGGCGGCGCCAGACGGTTCAGACGCTTCTCGAACGGTTCCCGGATGCCACCGGTCTGCCGCCGCTGCTGACCGAACCGCCGTGGACCCGTGCCCGCGAGAACGCCAAGCCCGTCGTCATCAAGGACCTCCCCCTGCCGGGCACGCGCGCGATCCGGTGGGAGCCGGGCGAACGCGATGCCTGGGCCGTCCAGGATGACACCGCCCGCCGGTGGACGAACGGAATGGACTTCGCCGATGTGGCCGCGAAGTTCCGCACGAAGGACGGGTACGCGCCGATCCACGAGCAGACCCTGCTCCTCAGGGGCCCCGACGAGCTGGTCCGCCCGCTGCTGAAGGGCTGGACGGCCGACGACGGTCACTACTACCACGAGGACGGCTGGCTGGGGCCGCTCGTCGCGCGCCATGGAGTGGACGCCCACGATGTCGTGCTCGCCCTCGTCCGCAAGTACCCGGCGGACCTCAGGCGGTACGCGATGCCGCTGCTGTCCGACGAGATCGCGCGGACGATGGCCGACTGGCTCGTCCGCCTCAAGGCGGGCGGCAGGACGGCCCGCGCCTGGTTCGGCCGGCACGGTCACGCCGCCGCGCCGTCCCTGATCCCGGACGCGCTGGGCAGGCCCGGTCCCGCCCGCCGGGCCGCCGAGGCGGCGCTGCGCCTGATCGCCGGCCGGCACGGGCCGGGCCCGATCGTCGAGGCGGCGCGCGTCCACGGCGACGAGGCGGCGGCCGCGATCGGGGCGCTGCTGTCCACCGACCCCCTCGACGTCCTGCCCCAGGACATCCCGGACACCGGTTGGGCCGACCCGCGCGTCCTTCCGCGGATCCTGCTCCGCGATCGGACGCACGCGCTCCCGGACGTCGCCGTCCGGCACGTGCTGACGATGCTGGCGATGTCGAAGCCGGACGAGGTGTACGCGGGCGTCCAGGTCGTGCGCGACCTGTGCGATCCGGAGTCGCTGGCCGAGTTCGGCTGGGCGCTGTTCCGCCACTGGGAGTTCGCCGGGGCCCCGCCCGAGGGGAAGTGGGCGATCGCGCAGCTCGCGCTGACCGGCGACGACGGCACCGTACGGCGCCTCACCCCGGTGATCCGGGCGTGGCCGGGCGACAACGGCCACAGCAAGGCGGTGACCGGCCTGGACGTCCTGACCGCGATCGGCACCGAGACGGCGCTGATGCACCTGAACTCCATCGCGCAGCGGGTGAGGTACCAGGGAATCAAGAGGCAGGCCCAGGCGAGGATCGAGGCACTGGCGGACGAGCTCGGGCTGACCTCCGAGGAGCTCGCGGACCGGCTCGTCCCGGACTTCGGGCTGGACGCCTCCGGCACGCTCACGCTCGACTACGGCCCGCGCCGCTTCGTCGTCGGGTTCGACGAGCTGCTGCGGCCGACGATCGCCGACGAGGGCGGGAAGCCGCGGAAATCGCTCCCCAAGCCGGGCGCCAAGGACGACCCCGAGCTGGCCCCCGCCGCCCACAAGCGGTTCTCCGCCCTGAAGAAGGACGTGCGGACGGTCGCGTCCGACCAGCTCACCCGCCTGGAGCAGGCCATGCTCTCCCGGCGCCGGTGGCCGGTCGCCGGATTCCGCGAGTTCCTCGTCGCCCATCCGCTGGTCGGCCACCTCGTCCGCCGCCTGGTGTGGCTGGCCGAGCACGGGGACGGGACGGCCGCGCCCTTCCGCGTCGCCGAGGACGGGACGTTCGCGGACGTCGCCGACGAGACCGCCACCGTCCCCGAGGACGCCGGAATCATCGTCGCCCATCCCGTGGACCTCGGCGGCGACCTGCCCGCCTGGGCGCGGCTGTTCGCCGACTACGAGATCCTGCAGCCGTTCGAGCAGCTCGACCGTCCCGTCCACACCCTCACCGAGGGCGAGCGCGAGGCCGGCCGCCTGGCCCGGTTCGAGGGAGCGGTGGTGGACACCGGCGCCCTCCTCGGCCTCACCCGGCGGGGCTGGGAGCGCGGCACGCCGATGGAGGTCGGCCTGGAACGCTGGATCTCCCGGCCCCTCCCCCACGGCCGGCACCTGCTCCTCAGCCTCGACCCCGGCTTCGTCGTCGGCGACCCCCACGGCCAGGGCGACCAGACCCTCGTCGACGTCCGGCTCTCCAACCACCCCTACTACGACGGCCGGGGCCATCCCGCCCCGCACACGGCGTTCGGCGCCCTCGATCCCGTCACCGCGTCCGAGATCCTCGCCGACCTCGTCCACCTGACCGCCCCGACCGACGGAACCGCCCGATGACCGACGAGAACACCCTCATCACGCCGGACTCCTGGATCCGCGCCCGGCATCCGCGGCGCGACCGTTCCGGCGTACCGAAGCCGCCGGCGCCCGCCCTGGCCGCCGCCGAGCGCGTGCGCTCCCTGGTGGACGCCGTCCGCGACGACATCGAGCACATCCTCGGGCTCCCCGGCACCGCGGCCGACCTCGCGGACGCCGCCCGCGCCCACCTGCGCGGCGAGCCGGACCCGCTCGGCGCGGTGGCGATCGCGTTCGTCGCCGCCCCGCTGAACAGGATGTCGAACTGGTCCGTTCCCGCGCCCGGCCGCCTGTTCACCGAGGCCCTGATCGCCGAGCACGGCGTGGCGTTCGCCGCCCGCGCCTACACGGAGTGGGCGGGGATCGCGGTCGACAACCCTGCGAACAGCGGATCCACCGGCTTTCCGGTGACGTCGACCCCGGAGAAGCTGCGGGCGATGACCGTCCGCCGCCAGAACCCCTCCGAGGCCCTCTGCGACTGGTGGCTGACCAAGGAGAGCGGCAAGGTGCTGCGCACCCACCTGGCGGCGGCCCCCGACGACGTCTACGCCGAGGCGGTCGAGCTCATCGCGGACGCCCGCCGGCACCCCCTGCAGAAGGTGGTCGCCGCCTACCTCGCGCCGGCCCGCGAGGACTGGGTCGAGGACCTGTGGGCGCGCCCCGGTGAGATCCCGTTCGACCGCATCCGCATGTGGCCGGTGTTCTGCGCGCTCGGCCGCCCGCACCAGCCCGCGGCGTTCGGACGGACGCTCCGCGGCGGCTGGAGCCACGAGGTCATCGCGACTCTCATCGAGGGCATCGGCCCAGAGGCCGTCGTCCCGCTCCTGGTGGAGGCCATGGACGGCCCCTACTGGAACTCCACCGACGACATCCGGACGGCCCTGGGGTTCCTCACCGCGCTGCCCGTGGACGCCGCGTTCCAGGCGCTCGTCGACCGGATCGGCCGGCCCGAGACCGTCCCCGCGCTGCTGACGGCCGCCCGCCGTTTCCCGGTCCGCGCGATGCGGCTGCTGCCCGGGTCCACGGATCCGCGGGCCCCCGAACTGCTGTCCGCGCATGTGCGCGCGAACCCCGGCATCGCCGAGGAGGTCGCCCGGGATCTCCCGGACGAGCAGGGGGCGGCGATCCGGGAGATCATCGCCGGGAACACGCGCGTACCGCCGGCCACCGGCCTGCCTCCCCTGCTGACCCTGCTGACCGTACCGCCGTGGACCCGTCCCCGAGCGAAGACCAGGCCCGCCGTCGTCACGGGCCTGCCCGCCCCCGGCGTCCGCGCGACCGACTGGGCGCCGGGCGAGCGGGACGCCTGGACGGCGCGGCTGTCCGAGCGCTGGGACCTGCGCGCGAGGACCACGGACTTCGCCGAGCTGGCGGCGGAGCTCGCGGCAGGGGGGAGCACCGTGATCGCCATCCGCGGCACCCTCCTGCTCAAAGGCCCCGAGGAACTCGCGCGCCCGCTGCTGGAGGGCTGGGAACCCGACGACCTCTACGAGGTACACGAGTGGCTTCCGGCGCTCGTGGCGCGCCACGGAGTGGACGCCCACGACCCCGCGCTGTTCCTCGCCCGCGGCAATCCGGCCACCCTCGGGCAGTACCTGCTGCCGCTGCTGTCCGACGAGATCGCGCGGACGATGGCCGAGTGGCTCGTCCGCCGGAAATCCGGGGCGAGGACGGCCCGCGCCTGGTTCCGCCGCCACGGGACCGCCGCCGCGCCGTCCCTGATCCCGGACGCGCTGGGCAAGGCCGGCCCCGGCCGCCGGGCCGCCGAGGCGGCGCTGCGCCTCATCGCCGACCGGCACGGACCCGACGGGATCGTCGAGGCGGCGCGCGTCCACGGCGACCGGGCCGCCGCCGGGATCGAGGCGCTGCTGTCGGCCGACCCCCTGGAGGAACTGCCCAAGAAGATCCCGGCCGTCGAGTGGGCCGACCCGCGCGCGCTGCCGCAGCTCCTGCTGCGCGACCGCGAGCGGGCCCTGCCGGACGAGGCGGCCGGGCACGTCCTGACGATGCTGGCGATGTCGGAGCCCGGTCACGAGTACGCGGGCGTCCGGGCCGTCCGCGACCTGTGCGACCCGGCCTCGCTCGCCGGATTCGGGTGGGCGCTGTTCCGCTGGTGGGAGTTGAACGGCGCGCCGTCAAAGGAGGGCTGGGCGTTCACCCAGCTCGCGCTGACCGGCGACGACGGCACCGTCCGCCGCCTCGCCCCGGTGATCCGGGCGTGGCCGGGCGACGGCGGGCACGCCAAGGCCGTCACCGGCCTGGACGTCCTCGCCGCGATCGGCACCGAGACGGCGCTGACGCACCTGCACTCGATCTCGCAGCGGGTGAGGTTCAAGGGCCTCCGCACCCGCGCCCGGGACAAGATCCAGGAGGTCGCGGCCGAGCTCGGGCTCACCGCCGATCAGCTCGCCGACCGCGTCGTCCCCGACCTGGGCCTGGACGCGTCCGGCACGCTCACGCTCGACTACGGCCCGCGCCGCTTCGTCGTCGGGTTCGACGAGCTGCTGCGGCCGACGATCGCCGACGAGGACGGCGCCCGCCGCAAGACGCTGCCCAAGCCGGGCGCCAAGGACGACCCGGAGCTGGCCCCCGCCGCGGCCAAGCGGTTCGCCGCCCTCAAGAAGGACGTCCGCACGATCGCGTCCGACCAGCTCGCCCGCCTCGAACGGGCCATGGTCACCGGCCGCCGGTGGCCGGTCGCCGAGTTCCGCGAGTTCCTCGTCGCGCACCCCCTCGTCGGCCATCTGGTCCGCCGCCTGGTCTGGCTCGCCGACGGCGGCGGAGCCGCCGCCGGGGCGGCGTTCCGCGTCGCCGAGGACGGCACGTTCGCGAACGCCGCCGACGACACGGTCGTCCTCGGCGAGACCGCGACGGTCGGGGTCGCCCACCCGATCCACCTCGGCGACGAGGCGAAGGCGTGGTCGGAGGTGTTCGCCGACTACGAGATCCTGCAGCCGTTCGAGCAGCTCGGGCGTCCCGTCCACGCGCTCACCGCCGCCGAGCGCGAGACCGGCCGCCTGGCCCGCTTCGAGGGCGTGCGGGTTCCGGCCGGCGACCTGCTCGGCCTCGTCCGCCGCGGCTGGGAGCGCGGCGCGCCGCTCGACGCGGGCATCGAGCTCGAGTTCACCCACCCCGGGCCCGGCTGCGGCGTCGTCATCGACCTCCACCCCGGGCTCCCCGTGGGCGAACCGGAAGACCAGATCTTCAGCCGCGTCCGGCTGGTCTCCACGCACGACCTCGACCCCGTCGCCGTCTCCGAGGTCCTCACCGACCTGGTGAACGTCACCACCGGGTGACGGCGCGTCCGGCTCAGCGGTCGGGGTAGCCGAGCGCCCGCCGGCACAGCCGGAGGAGGAGGCGGTGCATTTCCTCCTCCTCTTCCCGGCTGTGCTCGCGGGAGAAGAGCATGTACCAGTTGCGCTCGCACATGTAGGTCAGCGTGATGCACATGGAGCGGGCGTCGCCCAGGTCGGGCACCAGGCCCTCGGCCCGGTCCCGTTCGAGCGCGGCGCTCTGGACGTCGGCGGCGCGTTCGAAGAAGCGGCGCCAGGTCTCGCGCAGCGCGGCGTCGCGTCCGGTCTGGTCGATGATCGCGCACAGCAGGCCGCTGTTGTGCCGCCACCACTCGGCGAAGCCGGAGATCACGTCGTCGAGGATCTGTTCCAGGCCCCGGCCGGCGTGCACGGTGAGGATGCCCATCGCCGACTCGATCGTGCGGTCGAGGGCGGCCCTGACCACCGCGTCCTTGTTGTCGAAGTAGAAGTACACGGCGGCGCGCGACAGCCCGGCGCCGGCGGCGATCTGCGCGAGGTCGATCTCGGCCAGGGGTTTGGCGGCCATCAGCCGCTCGGCGCTGTCGAGCAGGGCCGCCTCCTGCCGGTCGCCGCGGCTCATCCGGGGCCGCCTGCGCCCCGACCCGGACGACGCCGGAGCCGCTTCGGATGCCAAATCACACCTTCTGAGTAAGGAACGTGCAGGTAGCCCGCTCGAAGCACGTCGGCCAACTATATGTCCATAAATCTAATCACATCGTCTGTTACTCTCAACAAGCTGTCAAACACCCTCCCGCGCCGGTATCTGGAGGGGCCGGAGTGGGACCAGCGGAGGTATGTGGCGTCGTGCAGATGGCGATGAGCTGACCGCATGGCGGGAACCGGTGGCCTGGACGCTCTGCGGCCCGAGGACCCGGCGCAGGTGGGCGGCTACCGGCTGCTGGCCCGGCTCGGCGCCGGCGGGATGGGACGGGTGTACCTGGGGCGCGACGAGCGGGGACGCACGGTCGCGGTCAAGGTGGTGCATCCCGAACTCGCCCGCGACCCGGAGTTCCGCTCCCGCTTCGAGCGGGAGGTGGCGGCGGCACGGCGGGTGGGCGGCGCGTGGACGGCGCAGGTCCTGGACGCCGACACCGCGGCCGCGACGCCATGGCTGGCCACCGCCTACGTCCCGGGCCCCACGCTCCGGGACGCGGTCGGGCGGCACGGCCCGCTGCCGGAGCGCTCGGCCCTCGCCCTCGCCGCCGGCCTGGCCCGCGCGCTCCAGGCGGTGCACGCCTGCGGCCTGGTCCACCGCGACCTCAAGCCCACCAACGTCCTGGTGACGCTGGACGGGCCGCGCGTCATCGACTTCGGCATCGCGCGTTCGCTGGACGCGACCGTGGCGACCCGCACGGGGGCGCTCATCGGGTCGCCGGGCTTCATGTCGCCCGAGCAGGTGCGCGGGCGGCGGCCGACGCCCGCGAGCGACGTGTTCTGCCTGGGGGCGGTGCTGGCGTACGCGGCGAGCGGGCGCGAGCCGTTCGGACGTTCCGACAGCGGCATGCACGCCGTGATGTACCGCATCGTCCAGGAGGAACCCGACCTCGACGGGCTGCCCGAGCCGGTGCTGCGGGTGGCGGAGGCGTGCCTGGCCAAGAGCCCGGACGAGCGTCCCCGCCCGGACGAGATCCTCGCCCTCCTGTCCGCCGAGTCCGGCGAGTACGGCGAGCCGTGGCTGCCCGCCGCCATCGCCGTGGACATCGGCCGCAACGCCGCCCGCCTGCTGGAACTAGAGGCGCCCGCGCACGCGCCCCGCTCCGCCGCGCCCCCGCCGTACCCTCCGCCACCCTTCGCGACGCCGCCCGTGCGGCGGACGCGGACGCCCGCCTACCTGGCGGCCGGGGCGCTCGGAACCGTCCTCGTCGTCGCCATGGCACTGGCCGTCCTCCTCGACCTCGAACGGGAGCCGGGCGGCCCGGCACCGCTCGACGCGACGACGAGCACGGCCACGGCCAGGCAGCTGCGGACGGACCCCTCCGGGAACCTGCCGGAGGCCATGGTGGGCGCCTGGGAGGGGCAGTCCGTCACCCCCGGGACCCGCGAGCAGTGGACGCGGCGCGTCATCCTGCGGCAGGGCCGGAGCGGCGGCGCCGCCGGCTCGATCTGGTCGGTCACCGACGACACGCTGTGCGAGTCCCGGCTGACGCTGGTCTCGGCCGGGACCGCCTCGGCCGAGCTGCGGTCCCGTACCGTGCGCAGCGTCCCCGCGGGAGCCTGCGGCGACGGCTCACGGTGGAGCATGGCGCTGGGCGGCGACGGAACGCTGAACTGGACGGCGGGATCGGCGTCGGCCACCCTGTCCAAGTCCTCCGGCGACCGGGTCCCCGAACGCTACCGCGGCCGATGGTGGACCACGGTGGGAAGGCCCACCGCCGGAAGCACGGCCGCTCCCCCGAGGAAGACCTTCGAGATCTCCGGCGGCGCCGTGGGCACGGAGGCCGTCGAGATCTCCGTGACGGACGGCGGCGACACGTGCCGGGCGGCCGCCGTCCTGATATCCGTCGAACCGGCCATCGTCTTCTTCTCCACCCGCGTTCTCGAAGGCGGCTGCGAGCTCGGCGGCATGCAGCGGATCGCCCCCGACGTCCAGAACGGCGGCCTGCGCTGGGAAGCCCTCAAGCAGGGCCAGGCCGGCGGCCTCCAGCGCGGCTGACCACCACCTCCCGCCGGTCCGGGCCGGGTCACGAGCGATGCCCGGCGCCGGACGTCCTCCCTCCCCGCGCAATACGTAGAGATACGAATAGCGGTCTGACCTGCGCGGATACAAACTTGATCAAGAGGGGGGACGATGGGTTCGTTCAGGGACACGGCCGTGGCACGGCTCGCCGACGCCGCCGCGCTCGCGGAGGCGCTGGCGCCGTCGGCGGAGTTCCTGGTCGAGCAGTCCTACGTGCTGGAGCACGCCCGGCTGGAGTCGGTCCGCTCGGTCACGGTCCGGAGCCTGCGCGTCGAGGAGCCGGTCTTCCCGGCGACCCGCCACGCGGGGAGCTGGACGGCCGTCGGCCGCTCGCCGCCGGAGCGCACCGAGTTCCTCGCCGAAGGCCGCGCGGACGCGCCCGTGTGGATCGACCTGCTGGCCGGCGTCGAGGTGGAGGTCGTCGCCGAGGTGGATCCCGGCGGCCTGGCGTCCCTGGTGGTGGCGGCGCTGGACGACTTCCGGACGCTGGAGGAGTTCCGCGACCGGTTCCGCTTCCTCGACCTGGACGCCTTCATGGCGGCGCACGGGCTCGCCACCGTCGAGGACCTGCGTGAGGCCGGCCAGTACCTGCGGGCCGAGATCCGCCTCAGGAAGCCGGCGGAGTTCGATCCGGCCGACCCCGCCAACAGGCGTACGGCGCGGTTGCGGGTGGCGGTGCTGGTCGCCGACCCGGCCGACGTGACCGGGGCGATACGGGCCGCGCGCCTGGTGTCGGCCTCGGCCGGGGCGCCCGTCCCGCCGCCCGACGAACTGGGCGAGCACCGCGCCCCGTATGCGATGGCCGCGGTGTTCCCGCGGGTCGGCGCCGAGCCTCCGGGGCCGACCGAGCAGGAGATCACCCGGCTGCTCGCCGGTGCGGGGATCGCGGCGCTGTTCATCCCATGACGGCCGGCGGGCCGCCACGCGCGTGACGCAGGAGGAAGGTCGAATGAGTTCCGTCCGCTACATCAGAGTCACTCCCAGCTCCGACATGTTCACCCCGGCGGTGCGCGCCTACGGCAACGTCGCGATCATCGGCACGGTGACGCCGGAGGGGGCCGCGCCGGCGGACATGGTGGTCGCCGGCGAGGTCGTGCCGTTCGCCGACCCGTCCGAGGCGCGCCGCCGGGCACCGGGCACGCTCGGGAGATCCGTGGCACTGGCGCTCAAGCAGTCGCCCGGGCCCGCGGTCGTGTACGCGGTACGGGTCGACGGCAATCCCGTGGACTGGGCGGCCGGGTTCAAGGCCATCGAGTCCGAGAGCGTGCAGCTGGTCACCGTGGCCGGCACGCCGCTCGACGCGACCACCGGCCAGAACACGGGCCCGATCGGCCTGCTGGCCGCCCACGTCTCCGCGGACGCGCCCGACGGCCTGGAACGCATGGGCGTGGCGATGCTGGAGGACGGCGCGACCGACACGACCGTGCTCACCACGTCGCTGGCCAAGGACCGGATGGTCTACGTCGCCCACCGGAGCGCGCAGGACGCCGCGGCCGCCGTCGCCGGGACGATCGCCGGCTACGAGCCGCACGTGTCGATGCTGCTGAAACCGGTCGACATCGACAGCAAGCCGCTCCCGGCCACCGACATCCTCGCGCTCAACGGCGTGGAGACCCCGAACGGCCCGCCGGCCGGCAAGGGCGTCGTCTGGCTGGCGCACCCGCCGCTGATCCCGGGGCGCGGCTGCTACCTGGGCGAGGGGTACACCGGCGATCCGGGCAGCACCAAGAAGTACATCGACATCGTCCGCTGCCTGGACGACGTGTCGTACCGGCTCAAGGCGCGGCTCATCCGGACCATCGGGAACCTGCGCATCAGCCGGTCGGGGCTGCGGGCGCTCGTGGCCCAGCTGGAGGCGGTGCTCGAACCGCTGGTCCGCGCGGAGGTCATCGAGGGCTACACCGTGGTGGTGCCGATCCTGGCGCTGCTCGACAAGGAGGAGCGCACCCCGGAGGAGCAGGCGGAGGTCGACGACGCGCAGGCCCAGCGCCTCGTCGAGGTGCTGGCCTCGGTCGACTACGCGGGCGCGATCCACCGCCTCAACATCAAGCTGAACTTCCACTAGCCCGAGGAGCAACCGGAATGGCCGACTGGAACACGCGGCTGGAAGTCAGGCTCGGGGACAGGACCATCACCCCGATCACCAACTTCGCGCCGTCGTTCAACGTCCCGCACGCGGTGATCCACAGCCTGGAGGCCGACGGCGTCGGCTACGTGCGCCAGCCGTTCACGTTCACCTTCACCATGACGATCCCCGCGATCGCCGGGGCCGTCGCGGACCTGACCGAGCTGGCGGTGACCGGCGGGGAGTTCGCCGTCGCGGTGGCCGAGAAGACCGGCGGCGACTGGGTGTTCTCGGCGCTGAAGTTCGGCCGCTGCGTCGTCACCGCGACGCAGCCGTCCACCGTCACCGTGGACGGCGTCCCGCAGGCCAACTTCACCTGCATGGCCCTGAACGTCGGCGTGGAGGACTGACGGTGCACGCGGCGGGCGAGGAGGGCGACGAGGAGACCGGGGCGGCGGGGCTGCCGTCGTTCGCGGCGGGCGGCCGCGTCGAGCGGACCGGCATCGCGCTGGTGCACGAGGGCGAGTACATCGTCCCGGCCGAGGGCGGCGAGGCGGTCGTGTCCGGGAGCGCGGCGGGCGCCGGAACGGTCGTCAACTACTACTTCCCGATCGAGATCGAGGTCGTCGGGGACCTCGGCGCGCACCAGGTGCGGCGCGTCGCCGAGCACGTGTTCGACGAGCTCGGCCGCGAGCTGGAGGGCCTGGGGTGAGCCATGGCCGACGCCGTCAACACCCCCGTGCTCGTCGGGCCGGTGCCGCTGCTCTACGTGCAGGGCATCACGATGACCGAGGGCTACCGCGTGGAGCGGATCCTGGGCGGGCGGTTCTCGCAGGCGACGCAGCCTTCGGCGAAGACCATCACGATCGAGGCGGTGCTGCTCGGGCCGGAGCGCCGGGCGCTGAAGAAGGCGCTGGAGGTGCTGGCGCTGACGTCCCGGGCGCTGCTGGCCGCCGCCGCGCCCGCGCTGGCGATCAGCGGCATCCCGGTGGTGTGCGGGCTGACGCTCAGCCTCGACATGCAGATCACCGACCTGCGCTTCACCCAGAGCGTGCAGAAGCGCGACGCGTTCGACGTGTCGATCACGCTGACGCAGGTGCCCAGGTCCAGCCTGACCGCGCTGATCGGCGAGGTCGCCGACCTGGCGCTGAGCGCGGGGCTGGCGGCCGTGCCGAGCATGCCGCCGCCCGGCCCGGTGCCCCGCCCGCCCGGCCCGCCGCTGTGAGCGCGGGAGGGATCGCCGTGCCGCGCACCTATCTCCGGCTCCCGGTGGACGCCGACGAGGGGTTCCCGCAGAGCTTCCGCCTGCAGCTGGGGACCCTGGTCTACCTCGTCGAGCTGTACGTCAACGTCGCCGAGGAGCGGGCCGCCGAGGGCGGCGCGCTCGACCTGCTCGGCGGGGACGCCTTCCTGGTGGCGCGGGTGCTGCGCGAGGACAGCGGCCGGCTCGTCCCGCTGCTGCACCGCAAGGTCGCGCGCGGGCTGGAGTACGCGGCGGGGGAACTCTCCCTCGTCTTCAAGGAGGCCGTGGTGGACGTGCGGAACCTCAACGGTGTCGGAGCGTACGGGTCCCGCGTCGTGGCGGGGGTGGCGGCCCGATGAGTCGCGTCGCGGGGGTGGGGTTCCGATGGGCCTGGTGATCCGGTACAGCGTCACCATCGCGGAGGACAAGCCGGCGGGCGGGCTCCTGGGCGCGGTCGCGTCGGCGGCGGCGTCGGTACCGGGGCTGCCGTCGTTCGGGCTGCCGGTGACGGTGTCGAACGACGTGTTCGGCGGGTCGCTGATCCTGGACGCCGAGATCACCGTGGCCATGGCCGAGGGGCCGTCCGCCGACCGGTTCGAGGTGACGCTGGCCGGACTGCCGGGCTCGACCGTCGAGCGGATCCGCTCCACGATCGCGTCCACGCCGCTGCGGCTGACCGTCACCCTCGGCTACTTCGACGAGCCCGGCAGCGGCCGCAAGGTGATCGAGGGCCGGGTCCTGCGGGTGGCGGCGTGGGTCGCCGACGACGGCCGCACCCGCGTCCGGCTCACCGGGCAGGAGGCGGGCGGCTACGCGCTGCGGACGACGAAGGCCGCCCAGCACCTGGCCGGCTCCGCCACGGCCGACGAGTTCGCCCGCCGGGTGGCCAAGGCGGCCGGCGTGTCCCTGGCGCCCGGCTCGGAGCTGCCGGTACCGCTCCGTGCCTTCACCGTGCGGGCCCCGAACGCGCTCGGGGCGCTCGGGGAGCTGGCCGCCGCGGCCGAGGCGCCGATCGTCGTCCGGGACCAGCGCGTCCTCCTCGGGGCGGCGGTGGGCGGCGAGAAGGCGCCGGTCGCGTTCGACCCCGCCGTCAACCTCGTCGCGCTCGGCGACGGGCAGCACGAGGAGACCCGGGTCCGCGAACCGGACGACGACGAGCCGCCGCCCGTCCACACGGCCGTGAAGCTGACCGCGCTCGGCCATCCCGGCCTGCGCGCCGGCCAGGTGGCCACGGTGGAGGATGTCGACGACGTGCCGTCCGGCCCGCTGCGCGTCGCCGAGGTGGTGCACCGCTTCGGGGCGGGCACCGGCTACGTCTGCGACGTCACGCTCGTCGCGGCCCGGGCGGGGCGGCTCTCTCCGGCGGCGGGCGGCGCGCGGGGCATGCTGGACACCCTGCGGGCCCGGGGCGAGCGCGACCGGATGGCCGCGCCCGACATCGATGTCGGCGACGTCACCAAGTACACCCGCGGCGGGCACCGGGTCACGATGAAGTACGGCCAGTCGCCCGCGCCCGGCTCCGCCTCGCCCAGCGTCACCGATCCGGTGGACGACGACGCGGTCCTGCACGAGAAGCCGGTCGCGGCGCCGTTCGCGTTCGGGCCGTGCGGGCTGATGACGCCGGTCTACCCGGGGATGCGCGCGCTGCTGGCCCACAACCGGGGGCTGGTGAACGACGCCGCGGTGGTCGGCTACCTGTGGCGGCGGACGCCCGGCGCGCCCGCGCCCGAGCCGCGCGCCGGGGACTACTGGCTGGCCCTGCCCACGAGGCTCGGCCCGGACGGCATGCCCGACGGCCCGGGCGTCAACGACCTGACCGACGCGTCCGGCCGCCGGATCGTGCAGGCGCGCGGCCTGCGCATCGTCGTCGGCACCGGGCTGCTGCCGACGGTCGGCACCCGCCCCGACCCGCCCGCCGACGACTCGATCACGATCGAGCACCACACCGGGACCACCATCACCGTGACCGCCGACGGCGAGGTCACCGTCGCCACGAAGGGGAAGAAGATCATGTTCACCAACGAGGCCGTGCGGCTCACGCTCGACAAGTCGTCGGTGGCGGTGTCGTGATGCCCGCCGTCCTCACCACCGCCTCGCGGCTGCGGTGCATGCACGGGGGGACGCTGACCGCCGCCCCGTCGCAGGCGTCCCTGACGGTGGACGGCAGCCCGGCCCTGCTCGTCACCGACCTGATGGCCGCCACCGTCGCCGGGTGCACCAACAACGACCCGAGCAAGGGCTTCACCCCGTGCCTGAAGGTCACGGCGGTGACGGCGGGCGCGGCCACGAAACTGACGGTGCGGGGCACGCCGGTCGCGCTCGCCACCGCCCGCGGCACCACCAACGCCACGCCGCCGGCGCCCGTCATGTGGCAGGTGAGCGATGCCGGCCAGAGCAAGCTGAGCGCCGTCTGATGGCGGCGCTCGGGCACAGCCTGCTCCTGGAGGACGGCGACCTGGTCATGCGCGGCGGCCGGCTGGCCGAGGTCTCGGGCCGCGACAACCTCGTGCAGGCGCTGACGCTGCGGCTGCTGACCCCGTACGGGTCCGACCGCTTCGACACCGGGTACGGCCTGAGCCTCAAGGAGGCGCTGACCGGCACGCGCAGCCCGCGGATGGTCCGGGAGCTGCTCCGGCTGGAGATCGTCCGGACGCTGGCCGCCGACCCGCGCGTCGCGGAGGTGCTGGACGTGCGGTTCACCCCGGTGGAGGGCACCCGGCGGCGGTGGCTGGCCGAGGTGGACGTGGAGATCGTCGACGGGGGGCGGGCCTTCCTGGAGGCCCGGCTGGAGGTCTGATCCATGGCGTTCGGTGTCACCCCCGACGGATTCGCGCTCAAGCGGATCAACGAGATCCTCGCCGGTTCGTGCGAGCGGGCCCGGGCCGTGTTCGGGCCCGAGGTGGACCTGTCGAACACGAGCCCGCTCGGCATGCTGCTCGAAGTGGTGGCGGCCGAGGACGCCGAGCTGTGGAAGGAGCTGGAGCGGACCTACTACTCCATGTTCGTCTCCAGCGCCACCGGTGACGCGCTGGACCTGCTGGGGGACGACGCGGGCCTCGGGCGCCGGACCGGGCCGCGGTCGGGGGACGTGGAGTTCACGCTGGAGGGCGGCGCGCCCGGCCGCGTCTACGCCCTGCCCGAGGGGGTGCTGGTGACGCTCCCGAACGCGGACCGCGTGTTCCGGACCCTCGTCCCGGCCGTGCTCACCGCCGAGGCGCCGGTCCGGACGGTCAGCGTGGTGGAGACCGCCCCCGGGGGCGGGCCGGTGAACGCCGGCACGCTGGACCGGCTGCATCCCGACGACGCGGCCAGGCACCTGGCCGGATGGGCGCCCGCGGCCCTGGCCGTCACCAACCCGCTGCCGTTCGAGGGCACCTCCGCCGACGAGTCCGACGACTCGTACCGCGGCCGCCTGCTGGCGCTGCCGCGGACGGTCTGGACCGTCGAGACCGTCCGCCAGGCGGCGCTGGGCACCGAGGGCGTCCTGGACGTGCGGCTCTCGGACCCGGTCGGCGGGGTGGACGTCACCCAGAGCGTCTTCGGGCTGTTCACGTTCGACCAGCGGGCGTTCATCGGGGAGCGCCGGATCGGCGAGCCCTACTTCGCCGACCTGGCGGTCGCGCACGACCCGGCGCACCACTGGGAGGGCACCGGCGACGGCACCGCTCCCGGGCTGCGGGACCGGGTCAGGCGCGCGGTGGACCGGGTCCGGCCGATCGGCGTGCACGTCAACATCGTCGAGGCCGACCACATCGACGTGGGCGTGCGGGCGCGCGTGCTGGTGGCGGAGGGCGCCGACGGCGCCGCCGCGGCCGCCGCGATCCGGGCCCGGCTCGCGGACGACATCGGGCGGCTGCGGCTCGGCTCGGACGTCCTGTACTCCAAGGTGATGGGCGCGATCGCCGCGCAGGAGGGCGTGGTGGACGTGCGCGACCTGCGCCTGCGCCGCTGCCCGGCCGCGTTCGGCCGGGTCGGTTTCGGCACGGTGCCGTACCAGGCCGCCCCGGTGGAGGCGCCGCTCGGCGAGAACCTGGTGATGGGCCCGACCGAGATCCCGATGTTCCGCCCCGGCGGGGACCTGGCCGAGATCGAGGTGGCGACCCGATGACGCTCGCCGCGCGGCGCATGGCCGGGCGCCTCACCCTGCCGTTCGAGCGGGGCGGCTCCTGGATGCGGCTCGCGCTGGGCGCGGACGGGACGGTCGAGGAGCACCACGGGTTCGACCACCACGAGGAACGGTTCGGTGTCCCGCCCGACCCCGCCTACGTCGTCGAGGCGCTGGCCGACGTCAAGCACGACACCACGGTGCGCCTGACCGGGCAGGGCAGGGAGGTCAGCGTGACGGTCCCGGCCGGGACCCCGGCGGGCACCTCGTTCGCCGCGCCCCGGACGGCGGGGACCGTCGCCCAGGTGACCGCCGAGCCGTCCGCCGGTGACGTCTCGCGGGGATGGGCCGTCACCGCGCTGCTCGGGACGATCGCCAAGGCGCTGTGGGTCGTGGGCTGGGAGCGCGACCACCTGCGCCGCCAGTTCGCCCGCGTGCTGTCGCAGCGGCACCTGCCGTTCGCGTCCGGGCGCGCCCTGGACGCGCTGGGCACCGAGTTCGGCGTGCCCCGCCTGGCCGGGGAGGGCGACGACCGCTACCGGGATCGCCTGGGCGCGTTCCGGGCGTGGACGCTGCCGACCGCCGCGGGCCTGGCCGAGGTGCTCAACACCGCGGTCGGCCGGCTCGGCGAGGACGGGCGGACCCTGGTGGTGGACGACTCCGACGGGGTCGTGCACCGGGGCGTGCGGACGGTCCGGGTCGTGCCGGCGCGGATCCCGGAGGGCACCGGCATCGACGCGGCGGGCCGGACGACCGCGGCGGAGGGCGACGCCCCGCCCGAGGGCTTCTTCGACGCCCGGTTCCTCACCCGCATCGAGGGCGACGGCGCCGACCACGTCCCCCCGCCACCGCCTCCGGACGACGGTGACCAGGCCGGGAGCGGCGGGCCGCCTCCCGATCCGCGCCTCGTGCAGCCGGACACGGCCCGGGCGTTCGGCCGCCTGCTGCCGCTGGCCGCGGCCGAGGCGGCCGGGGGGCGGCTGCGGGTGCTGTCGGCGTTCGACCCCGCGGCGCCCGACGGCCGGGCGACCGGCCGGGCCATGCTCATGGAGCACACCGCGATCGGGTCCGCGCGGCTGGCGGCGCTGGCCCACCGGGCGGGCTTCGACCTGGTGTTCCACCGCCGCGGCGGCGAGGTCTACGCCGCCACCCTGCCCGGCGAGCTGTTCGTGCTGGCGGCCGCGGGCGCCGACCAGTCCGGCGACGTCCTGCCGGTCGGCGGCGCGCTGGTGCTCGCGCTGCGGCCGGCCCCGCCCGCCGGGGCGGCGGTGCGCTACCGGACGGTGCCGTGCGGCCCTGGATCCTGCACGCTCGCCCCCGCACCGGACGGCGCGTCGGTGACGGTCACCGGAACGGCGCCGGGACGGGTGACGGTCAAGGCCGAGATCTCGTACGCCACGCACACGCTCACCGCCACCCGCGAGCTGACCGCGCGGCCCGCCTCCCTCGAAACGGGCACCACCATCGCCGCCGACGGCACGACGGACCCCGGCGACCTGCCCGCGGGCGGCGACGCCGGCCCGGCGTTCCTGGTGCGGCACGACGACGAGCGCGTCGACTACGGCGGCGCGGAGGACAACCGCCGGATGCACCGCACCGCGCGCGACCGGCTGGACGACCTGCTCGGGCGGATCGCCGCGCTCGGCACCGTCCCGCCCGGCCGCCGGCTGCGGATCCTCGCCGCCTACCGGCCGGACGCCCCCGGCCCGGCCGGCCAGGGCCGGGAGCTGCGGCTCGCGCACCCGGACGTCCCGCCGGGGCGGCTGGCCGCGCTCGCCCACGCGGCGGGGTTCGACCGGGCCCGGGCGGACGCGGAGTCCGTGACCGTCCGGCAGGCGCCGGCCGATCCCGTCGACATCGCGGCCCCGGCGTCCTGGGACGGCGTGCTGGAGATGGACGCCGAGACCGTCTTCACCGTCCGCCCCGCGCCGGACACGGTCGGCTCGGCCGGCGTGCTCGGCTGGTCGGCGGGACCGGCCGGCCACGCCGGCGCCGGACTGGTGTCGGCCCGCAGCGAGACCCCGGCCACCGCGGTCGTCCGCGGCCTGCACCCGGGCACGGCGTGGGTCCAGGCCACCTACCTGATGGGGGACTCGCTCGGCCCGTACCGGTTCGCCGTGCGCCTGCACCCGCCGCCCGCCCCCGACGCCAAGGTGATCACGGCCGCCCAGTTCGACCTGATCGTCCGGCTCCTCGGCGACCTGCGCCCGCTCGGCGTCGAGGTCGTCACCCGGGAACTCCGCGACCACCTGATCGAGACCTGACACCCAGCCCGCTGCAGACCTGACCAGAGCCGCCCAGGAGGCCAGACCTCATGACCGAGATCAAGTTCGAGCCCGGATTCCGGCACGTGGAATGGGTGGACAACCGCGACCGCGTCCAGGCCGGGGGTCCCAACGGCTTCAACGTCCGCTTCACCGCCATCCGCAAGGACCTGGAGACGATCTCCGGTGCGGTGTCGGCGATCGACACCGCCATCAAGAAGCTGTCGCAGCAGGCGCCGCCCGAACCGCGGCGGCTCTCGCTGCCGCCGCTGTTCACGCCGGTCGGCTCCACGCCGCCGTGGACGTTCGACGCGGCGGGCACCGCCGTCCGCCCGGACGACGAGGCGGAGGTCGCCGGGCAGATGACGGTGCCGCTGCCCGACAAGGTCCGGCTGCTGGAGCTGCGGGTGCTCGGCCGGAACACCGGCCAGGATTCGCGCCTGAACATCGTGCTGGGACGCGTCCCGCTGGTCGGCAGCACCGCGCCCGAGCGCCTGGCCCAGGTCCTCGGCGACGACACCTTCGATTTCACCTCCGCCGTGGACGAGAGCAGGGCGCGCGTCGACATGAGCGCGTTCCGCTACCAGGTGTCGGCCCGGGTGACCGGCGCCGTCCCCGGCGACACCGTCACCCTGTCCAGCGTCCAGATCAAGTACATCGCCGACTGAAAACCGACTGGAACCGGAGGCCGCCATGGCCGGAAACCTCTTCCTCGCCGTCGACTACGGAATGCCCAACGCGCAGGACGACGGGACACAGAGACCGTTCACCGCCTCGCCCTGGTGGGACAACGCCAGCATCTTCCTCGATCCGCCACGGCCCACCAACGGCCAGGCGAAGGAGGGCCAGCCGTCCACCGTCAAGGTCCGCGTCAGCAACCGCGCGGACGGGGCCGTCGACGGCGTGAAGGTCCAGGCGTGGGTGATGAACCCCCACGTCGGGTGGACCGAGCCCAAACACGCCCAGGCCATGTTCACCAGCGGCATCAAGAGCGTCGCCCCGGGCAGCGGGTCCGGCGGCACCCTCGATCCGCACGTCTTCACCTGTCTCAGGAACAACCAGGCGTGGACGCCCACCGCCGGCCAGCTCACGGGCAGCGGGGGGCACATGTGCCTGGTGGCCAACTGCTTCCAGGACCCGCTGGAGGTCGAGGAACCGGAGGGCGCGGAGATCCCGCCCACCGGGAAGTTCGATGTCACCAACGACCCGCACCAGGGGCAGCGCAACATCATGGTGGAGATGAAGGCGAAGTCGCTGCTGCACGTTCCCCTCATGGTGCCGTTCGATCTCATGGCGCTTCCCGAAGTGGATGGGGACGTGTTCCTCGAAATCGGCGCGGTGGCAGATAAGAACTTCCTCGACGGGGGCGTGCTCAGCGCCCTGGTGTCGTCGCCGGAGATCGACGACGTCACCGGCGGCGAAGTCCCCGAACTGATCGTGGTCGGCAGTGACGGGCTGTATCCGGTACGGATGTCCCAGGAGCCGTTGAGCACGAGGCTCTCCATTCCCGGCCTGGGGGAATTCCGGGGTTCCAGCGAGAGCGGCGGCTTCGAGCCGATCGAACTGCCCCCGGACCTCGGGCGCGGCGGCTCGGACGACGACCCCCTGCACGGCCGCACCCCGGCCACACTGAAGATCGACATCAGCCGCGACGAGGCGGTCGGCGGCGTCCACGCCTTCGAGATCGTCCAGCGCACCAGGTACGGCACGCAGGTCGGCAGCGGCCTGCGGGTCGCGTTCGTGGTGACCGAGTAGGCCGGACGGGACCGCCGCCCGTGCGGGTCAACGTGCACGTACCGATCCGGATCCGGCTGGCCGGCACGCCGGACGCCGAGCGGCTCGCCGACCTGTCCCGGACGGTCGCGCGGCTGGTCGGGGCGCGGCTGGCCGAGTCCGAGCGGCGGCTGGCCCGGGCGGGCGGCCACGGGGCCGGGACGGCGGCCCGCGGCGAGGTCCGCGAGCCCTACTCATCCTCGTCCTCGTCCCCGTCCGAGGAGCAGGAGCACTACCTCATTCCTTCATACGCGGGCTCGTCGCCCGCCGCGCCCGGGCCGGCGGGCGGCCGGCAGGCGCGCGTCCCGGTCGTACGCCGCGCGGCACGGCCGTGGGTGGTGCTCAGGTCCGTGCCGTTCCGCACGACGGTGGGGCGGTTCCTCGGCTGGCTGGAGGCCGTGCGCGGCGCCCCCATGCCCGACGCCGAGCTGTACGGGCGGATGCTCGCCGGCGAGCAGTGGGCGGAGGTGTGGTGGGTACGCGCCGGACGCACCTACGACCGGGACGAGCTGGCCGCCGAACTCGTCGCGCGCGCCTCCCGCCTGGCGGGCACCGGGGACCGCTCCGAGCTGGCGTGGGCGCTCAGCCCGTTCGAGGGGCATCGCACGCTGCTGGCCGCGCTGGACGGGAGCGGCGCGGTCGCGGCGGGCGTCCCCGCGTTCGGCGCGCACAACGCCCGCCGCACCGGGGGCGGGGCGCTGCTGCACGGCGGGTGGGCCGTGTTCGCTTTCATGCGGCTGCCCCGGGTCCGGCTCGCCGACCTGGCGGAGCCCGGCCCCGGCCGGTGGCTCGACCTGCCCGTCCGCCAGGCCGGCTTCGTCGTCGACGCGGGATCGTTCGAGCACGACACCGGCGTCCCGTGGGACCGGTACGCCGAGGAGTTCGCCCGCGAGACCCTGCGCGTGTGGGTGCGGGCCGCCGAGGCGCGGCCTCCGGTGGACCGTGCGGCCCTGTTCACGCTGCTCGACCACGAGGCGGGCGATCCGCCGCCCGGCCTCCGGCAGGCCTCGGACCTCTTCCTGCTCGGCGGGGACGCACCCGCGCGCCTTCCCGAGCCGGTGGCGGCGGTCGCGCGGGGCGGGCCGTGGAACGTCCTCTACGTCCGTGCCCTGCTGGACCTCGCGCCCGACCGGCTCGGCGCGGCGCTGCACGGGCCCCGGGCGCGCGAGCTGGCCGCGCGGTTCCTCGCCCTCCTGCCCGGCGCGCCCGACGACCCCGCCTGGCGGGACGCCATGCTCGCGCTGATGTGGCGGTTCGAGCCCCTGCCCCACGTCCGGCCGCCGGGAGGCACCCTGTTCGAGCACGTCCTGAACGTGCTGGACGGCGCGGGGCGGCTGGAGACGCTGTTCGACGCCGCAGAAGCGTCGTCCTACGAGGGCCTGCGGTACAGGCTCCTGCTGCTGTGCCTGCCCACCCGGTACGCCGCGCACTCGCGCGTCGTCCGGCTGCGCGCGTTCCTGGCCGCCAAGCGCCGGGCCGACGCACCGCACGGTTACGTGGCCGGCGGGCCCGGCACGGGCGCGCTCCTGCTGGAGAAGGACCAGCGCCGGACCGTCCGCGCGGGCGCGATCTTCGGCGACGTGGACTCGATCTACATCTCCAGGAAGCCGCACAAGCGGCTCAAGCCGGCCCCGGCGGCGCGGCTGCGGGAGGCGTTCGACCGCGAGCGGGACGCGCTCGCTGCGAGGATCCTCACCGGCGCCACGGCCGAGGAGTACGACGAGCGGTCCTTCGCCGCCGCGGTCATCGCGCGCGCGGCCGCGGCCGCCGGCGTCACCGACGCCGACTTCGAGGAGGTCGTCGTCGAGCGGAGCATCCGCCTGCTGGAGGTGCTGGCCACCGAGCACTCGGGCGTGCCGGGGTTCGACGTCCGGTTCGAGTTCGTCGAACGGGTCAAGGGCGAGGAGCAAGGGTGGACCGGCGCGGGCGGCGAGGTCACCGAGAACGCCGGCGCGTTCGAGGGGCGGCTCATCGCGCTGCGGCTGGCGCGCGCCGGGGAGGTCTACGAGACGGCGACGGTGATCGTCCTCGGCGTGGGCGCGCTGGTCGTCGGCTGGGAGATCGGGGCCGTCGCCCTGCTGCTCCGGCTGGGCGGCGGCGCCGGCCAGGTCGCCGGCTCCATCGGGTTCGCCGAGGCGACGTACATCGTCCGGGCCGTCACCGGGGACACGCGCATCACGCTCCGCGGCTTTCTGGAGGCGGCGCTCGACGGCTACCTGATGGCGGTGGGCTTCCGGTTGGGCGGCGCGCTCGGCCGGTGGACCGCGACCAGGATCGGCACCGGCTCGGCCCGGCTGGTGGTCCGGGGATGGGTGGCCGAGAAGCTGCTCACCGGAGCGGTCGGCGGCGCCGCGCAGGGCCTGATGCAGACGTTCGCCCATGACGTGATCAAGGTCGGGCTGGGCGAGGGGTCGTGGTCGTCGGCCGGGACCTACGTCCGCGCGATGGCCTTCAACGCGGCGCTGGGCGTGGTCGCCGAGTTCACCGCCGTGCCCCTCCTCAAGTCGCTGCTGGAAAGGGCGCCGTCGGCGCGGGAACTGGCGGCGCTGCTGCGCGCGAACGGGTGGAACGCGGGGCGCTGGGCGGCGCAGATGACCCAGGCCCTCGCCCGGCTGCGGGCGGCGCTGGGCGCGGCGATCGGCGAGACCGGCGCCCGGTTCTGGACGGAGGGGTTCCGCGAGCGCGTGCAGGAGGTCGTCGAGCGGATGGGCGGCGAACTGCTCGCCCGCCGCGTCCTGGAACTCCACGGCGCCACGTTCTCCGCGGCGGCGGCCCGCGGGCTGGAACGGTTCCTGGCCGCGGCCGGGGCGGCGAAACCCGAACGGTCCGTCCGCCTGATGAACGAGTTCGCCGCGCACCCGCAGGAGACCGTCCACTTCCTTGAGGTGCTCGCCACGATGGACGAATCCGCCGTCCGCCATCTGGCCGTCGGGACGTTCGGCGGCACCGGCGAGCTGGCGGCCTTCCTCGGCCGGTTGGGCCGCTACACGCCCGAGCAGCAGCGGGCCGCCATCGGCCTGCTGGAACGGGCCGGGATCGTGGCCGGCCCGCCGCGCGCCGGAGCGCCGCCGCTGCGGCGGCAGTTCGAGCTGTCGCAGCGGCTCCAGGCGCGCGCGCTCGAAGCCGAGGCGGCGAACGCGCAGAAGCGGGCCGAGGCCGCGCTGGAGAAGGCCGCCGCCGCCGACGCCCACAACCCGGCGCGCGCGGAGCGGCTGCGCGCCCTCGCGAAACGGGAGCTGGCGGACGCCGCCGCACTGCGCACCCGTGCCGCCGGGTTCCCCCACGGCGGGCCCCTGCCCGAACTCCCCGGTCCGCGCGAGGCCGAGGAGGCGATCGACGCGCTGGTGCGGCGCGGCGGCGCCGCGGAGAGCGGCACGCTCGTGCGAGTGCCGCGCGCCGCGTCGGAGCACCATCCCGAACTGATCGAACGGCTGGTCAGGCCGGTGTTCCGCAGCCGTACCGGCAACCGCGTGGTGTTCCGGGTCGAGGGCGGCACCGGCATCCACAGCAGCAAGGCGTACCACTCGGTCGGCCGGGACGGGAGCGTGTCCATCAACACCAAGGGCGACATGCTCAACCTGAACTTCGGCGTGTTCGAGCGGGCGCTGGAGTTCCTGATCGGGCACCGGCCGGGCGGCCGCCTGGTCGTCTACGAGATCGACGAGGCGTGGTTCTCGGCGCTGCGCGGCAGCGCGCGGCCGGAGTTGGAGGCGCCCCCGGAGACGACCCGGCTGGTGGACGTCCGTTTCGCCGAGGACCAGCTGCAGCTGCCTCCCGACCTGATCCCCGAACTGCTGGAGTTCGTCGTCCCCGGCAGCGGCCGGGTCCTGGAGTTCGCGCCGTGACCGCGCGCCGCTACCACCTGCCCGGCGCGGCCGCCGACTCCCGCGAGGTTCCGCCCGAGCCGGCGCGCCTGGTGGAGGAGGCGGTGCGGCGGGCCGTACGCGCCGCTATACGCGCGGCGACCGGGACGGACGCCGCCGAGCCCGCGCGGAACGAGCCCGCGCGGGAACCGTTCGCGCCCGCCAGGGACCGGCCGGCCGGCTACGACGTGCCGAGCTACGACCGGGGCGGCCGGCCCGTCGCCGTCCCGGTGACCCGGCGGGGACCGGGAACTCCCGCGCCCCGCGGGCGGTCC